>JAZRNJ010000314.1:0-9216 GCA_045648125.1 Acutalibacteraceae bacterium | reverse complement strand
AAGGGTGGTTATTTTTTTCTCAATTAACAGCAAAGGAGACTTTAAGAATGGTTTACACATATCGTACTCAGGGCACTTGTGCACGAACAATCGACGTAGAAATAGAAGACGGAATTATCAAGCATGTTAAATTCAACGGTGGTTGTGCAGGGAACACTCAGGGTATTGCAAAACTTGTTGAAGGTATGGATGCAAAACACGTCATCGAAAGGTTTGAAGGAATAAGATGTGGTTTCAAAACCACATCATGCCCTGACCAATTGGCTCAGGCACTTAAAATTGTTCTCGAAAAATAAGACAGAAAAATAACCGATGAAATCTGTTCAGGTTTCATCGGTTTGTTTTTACTGCCAGATTACCGTGACTTTAAGTCCCTCTGCAGAAACTGTCATTTCATCCGAGTATTCTTTTGTTGATTCAAGAAATGCATTCATCATGCTTTCATCCTCAAACTGAATCGTACTTTCCATTGTAAGTTTTTCAGGAGAAAATCCGGGACCAAAGCGGAAACCACACATCCACCAGTGTTTCATTTCTTCTCTTTCAATAAGCACTTCATTTTCTGCCCTGAGAGTAGTTGACATTACAAGCATTTCTTCATCGGTTGCACAATTGTAGGAAATCGCATGTTTATCGGTTTTATTGTAAATACCAAGTTCAGTACCATTGAGAAGTCCGAAACCATAAGTTCCTTTCCAGAACTGGAACATCCAATATTTTCCGCCATGTTCAAATTTAACGCGTACAGTATCTGTATCCATAAATCCCATACCACCGAGAATATCATAGAAAACAGAGTAACCCATATCTCTCATCCAGACATTTACAGGAGTTGTTATAGTATAATTTTTAACATCGTAGTCGAATCCTATTCCCATAAGACCGTTGTTATCTTCTCCGCACATCTTGCCTGTTTCCGGATTATAAAGTATTCCTGTTGGAAATTCAACAACATTACCGTCATTATCTACATAATCACAATAAAAATAATAAATGCCCTCTTCGTCCTCACAAGGAACAAAATATATAAACAAATCATGCATACCACTTGTAAGATGGTTAAGAAAGTGGTTTATTATTCCGTCCGGCACTACTTTATTAACAAGCGATTTAAGGCTTTTATCAATAGCCTTTTTCAAAGGATTAACTTCAGCACTGTTACGTGACGGTTTTTCTTCCCCTTCTCTGTAAACAGGAAGACTGTTTATTGCATCAAGAACCTCCTGACTATCCTTTGAACCGTCTTTTGCCTCTGTAACAATATTCTGAACTACAATTGAAATAACATTTTTCGTTCCTTCACTCAGGAAGTCTGATTTTCCACTCTGTGCAGATATGTTTCTTACCCGGGGGGATTCACCTTCCGTTTTCACAATACTTACGGGGGTAATCACTGACATTACCAACATTATAACAGACATAATTACACTGAAAATCTGCATATTCTTTCCCCTTTCCCGATTTTTACTTTTAAAATTATATCACACTTAACGAAAAAATCTATATATAATTTATTAATTTTATTAAAGAAAATTAAAACCTGTGTACAGTTTGTTGTACACAGGCTTATTCTTTATTGCCACACAATATTCACTTTCATGCCATCTGCAGTAACAGTCATTTCGTCCTCAAACTCTTTTGCTGATTCAATGAATTTATTCATCATTTCCTTATCTTCAAATTCGATTGTTCCATTAAGCAAAAGTTCCTCCGGAGGGATAGGGTTGCCGAAATCAAATCCGCAAATCCACCAATGTCTCCTTTCACTCAAATCAAGAATAACCTCATCGCCTCTCGTGAGTACCATTGACATATTGAGCATTTCTTCGTCAGAAGCCGTATCATATCCGAGGGCATATTTATTGGTTTTGTTATAAATACCAATTTCTGCACCGTTGCAAAGTTTGAAAGAATAAACGCCTTTCCACAACTGGAACATCCACTGTTTTCCACCATGTTCAAACTTGATACGTACCGTATTTGTATCCATGAAGAACATTTCTCCGAAAATATCATAAAAAATGTTATATCCAAAAACTCTCTGCCATGAATAAATAGGAGATGTTACAGCAAAATCGTCCACATCATAATCGAATCCGATTTCGAACATACCGTTATCGTGTATACCGTAAATTTCACCTGTATTTTTATCGTAATTCACTTCTGCATATACAACAACTGCCTCGTTTTTGTTGTTGACATAATCTGCATAGAAACCGTATACATTCTCCTGCCCTTCAATCGGAACAAGGTAAACGTACAATCCGTACACACCTCTTGCAGCCATAGAAAGAAAATGTCTTGCAATATAAGGCAAATACGATTCTTCTATTGATTTTGCAAGTACTTCGCCGAAAGCCTCTTTGAGAACATTTACTGTAACATCAGCAAATTCTGCATCAGGTCTTTCGGGAGTGTCATAAACAGGAATCTGTTCAAGAAGAGCCTTAACCTCATCCGCATCACCTGCGCTGTCAATAGCTTCTGCAAGAACATTCTTGATTATGTCAGCAAAAATCCGATATGTGTCCTCATTAATTGCAGCAGTTTTATTCTGAGAAAAAGTTTCAAAAAAAGCATCAATTTCTTTTTTTGCTGCAGAATATTCAGTTTTCTGATAACTTGCTCCTGTGGGTACAAGAACAGAAAGAACGGTCATCATAATTGATACAATAAGACTTACAAATTTCATTTTATCACTCTTTCATCAGATTTTTTCAAGGGATGTTTTAAGAAATGCTTTCAATTTCTCTGATTTCGGATTTTCAAAAATATCCTGAGGAGAACCGGCTTCTTCAATTACACCATCTGCCATGTATATAATAGTATCGGAAACATTCTTCGCAAATTCCATTTCATGTGTAACAACAATCATGGTTCTACCTGCATTTTTCAGTTCTCTGATTACCTTGAGAACTTCGCCTGTAAGTTCAGGGTCAAGTGCAGAAGTAGGTTCATCGAAACAGAGAATTTCAGGTTCAAGCGCAAGTGCACGTGCAATTGCAACACGCTGTTGCTGACCACCCGATAGTTCACAAGGATAAGAACCTGCTTTTTCAGAAAGTCCTACTTCGCTGAGAAGCACATCTGCGTTTGCAGAAATTGCTTCATAAGCTTCTTTTTTGCTTTTGAACTGTGATATTCCTTTTTTAAGTTTTTCATTTTCAAGGAGTTCTGCTGCGAGAGTAAGATTTCTCTTTACATTATATTGAGGAAAAAGATTAAAAGACTGAAAAACAAGGCCAAAATGAAGTCTGTTCTGTCTGATTTCTTCATCACTCAACTTTTTGTGATTATCTGCATCAAAGATAGTTTTTTCACCCAGAGAAATTGTGCCTACATCGGGAGTTTCAAGGAAGTTGAGACAACGAAGTAACGTTGTTTTACCTGAGCCTGAAGAACCGATAATCGCAACAACATCGCCTTTTTCCATAGAAAAGTCTATTCCTTTAAGGACTTCAGTTTTACCGAAACTTTTTCTGATATTATTAACTTTAAGTAAAGACATAACGTGTCACCTCAAATCTTAAAGTAGCTCAGTTTCTTCTCAACCTTATTGAAAAGAACTGTAAGTATTCCGCTGAATGCAAGGTAATAAACACCTGTAAAGAACAAAGGCCACAACTGACCTGCAATACCCTGTGAGCCTTTGAGGAAAGCCTGACCTGCCCAGATGATTTCCTGCAGAGCAATAATTCTTGCAAGAGAAGTATCTTTTACAAGAGTGATGATTTCGTTTGCCATGGGAGGTACGATTCTTTTAACCATCTGAAGCAGTGTAACCTTAAAGAAAATCTGCTTTTTGGACATGCCGAGCACCTGTCCTGCCTCCTGCTGTCCTACGGGAACACCCTGAATACCGCTACGGTAAATTTCAGAGAAATAACATGCGTAGTTAATAATAAAAGCTACGGCAGATGCCACAAATCTTCCGCTTTCACCACTGCCCCAGATAGGATTGCCGAATGCAAGACCGGGAAGATAATATATAATGAGAAGCTGAAGCATAAGAGGTGTGCCTCTGATAATCCATACAAAGGTTTTCACAGCACCGCTTACAGGTTTAAAACGTGACATTGAGCCGAAAGAAATTATAAGACCCAGAGGAAGTGCACCAAGCAAAGTTATTGCAAAAAGTTTAAGTGTCTGAACAAAACCTACGTTCAGAGCATCAAAAACTATGGGGAACTGTTGTGCGAATGTCATAAAATTCCATCCTTTTTATACTATTAATAAATTCCTTATAACACACTAAAAACAGAGAGTATCATAAGGTACCCTCTGTTTTTAAACTTAAATTTAATATGGTTTTTGCTTATTTTGTGATGATAGCAGCCTGAACACCGTATTCAGAAGCGATTTCCATCATTTTGCCGTTTGCAAGGCATTCATCAAAGAAAGCATTGAGTTCTGCTACAAGGTCTGAACCTTTACGGAAACCTACGCCGTATTCTTCTGAATTAAGACCTACTGTGTATGTAAGGTCAGCATAACCTGTGCCTTCTCCTACCATAGCACCTGCCATAAGTGAGTCGATGATAGCTGCATCACATGTGCCTGATTTAACTTCTGTAAGAGTTGTAGCCTGGTCAAGCACAGCTGTATATTTGAAGTTGAATTCTTTAGCCATATCTTCACCTGCTGAACCTGCTTCTACTGCAAACTGAAGGTCTTTGCAATCTTCAGCTGTCTTATATTTGTCAGCAACGTCTGCAGGAACGATAACTACCTGAGCATTGTTACAGTAAGGCTGTGAGCAATCCATTGCTGCAAGAACGTCTTCACGGAGTGTCATGCCGTTCCATACACAGTCAATGCTCTTACCTTCAAGTTCAAGAGCTTTGTTATCCCAGTTGATTTCAACGAATTCAACTTCTACGCCAAGTTTCTCAGCAAAAAGTTTTGCCATGTCAGCGTCAAAGCCGATCCATTCTGTTGAATCTTCTGATTCTTTGTAATCCATGGGAGCGAAGTCTGTAATACCAACAACAAGTGTACCTTTTTCTTTAACATATTCCATGTCTGATGCTGTGTTTGAGCCACAACCTGCAAATGCAAGACACATAAGAAGGCAAGCCATTACTACTGCTAAAATCTTTTTCATTTTCCATATCTCCTTAATTTTTTCGATTTTATCGTGTTACCACTTTACCATAGTAACACATTAACGTAATGTTTGTCAATACAATAATCATTTATTATTCACATGTACATCAATCTGCTGATAAGGAATTTCAATATCATTTTCATCAAATGCCTTTTTTACACCTTCAAGAAGATTAAAATAAACATCCCAATAGTCATCAGTCTTACACCATACACGGAAAACAAAGCCGATTGAATTCGAGCCGTGTTCACAGACTCTTGCCTGAGGTGCAGGGTCGAGAATTGCTTTATCTGTTTTTTCAGCAACCGAAAGCAGAAGACCCTTGACTTTTTCAATGTCGTTGTTATAAGAAGCGTTTATTGTAAGGTCTACTCTTCTCATATCCTTTGTTGAATAGTCAGTAAGTCTCTGATTTGAAATAACTGCGTTAGGAACCTGAATAACTTTGTTGTCAGGTGTGAGAATTTTTGTATAGAAAATATTTATTGCTTCAACAGTACCTGTAGCATCTGCTGTTTCAATAAAATCCCCAACTTTGAAAGGTTTGAAAACAAGGATAATAAATCCGCCCGCAATGTTACTGAGGCTTCCCTGAAGTGCAAGACCGATTGCAAGACCTGCAGAACCGATAACAGCAACCATTGATGCCATGGGAACACCTACAATAAGCGCTGCCACAATAACAAGAACTATTTTAAGTGCAATTACAATAAAACTTCTGAAGAATGTTCTTGCTGTAGGGTCAAGTTTTTCATAGAACTTTGTGTCTTTGAATTTCTTGCCGAAAATGTCAATAATTTTGAAACCTATAAGCAAAACGATTATTGCAATAATAAGTTTCAGTCCGCTTTCCATGCAGAAAGCAACAACTTTGTCTTTGAGTTCAAGTAATGCGTCCATTATAAAATTCCTCCTCGAATTTCTTGTTGTAAAAATTTTAGCACACTAAAGTGAAAATTTCAATACATTTTTCAGTACATTGCATTTCAATTTCGTTATTTTCTATATTTACAAATAAACTTCTTTGTAGTAGAATTTTCATTAAAGGAGATGAGCTTATGAACAAGAAACTTCTGAAGACAGTTTTCACCGCACTTTTTGCGGCACTTTGCTGTGCAGCAACCTTTATATACATACCTTCTCCCGCTTCAAACGGTTATCTTAACATGGGTGACTGTTTCGTAATTCTTTCAGGATGGATTCTCGGTCCTGTCTACGGCTTTCTCGCAGCAGGTATGGGTTCGGCAATTTCCGACCTTGCGTTGGGTTATGCAATTTATGCTCCCGCAACATTCGCAATCAAAGGTCTTATGGCACTTGCTTCTTACTTTATTTTTACTTCTCTTTCAAAAGTTTTCAGTAAGAAAAACTTATTCCCGAAAATCATAAGCAGTTTTTCTGCTGAGGTCATAATGGTTTCGGGGTACTATCTCTATGACTCTTTGATTACGAAAAACTTCATTTCCTCCCTTACAGGTATTCCCGGGAATGCTGTTCAGGGACTTTTCGGAATAATAGTTTCAATTCTCATAATGAGCATCCTTGAAAAAACAGGTTTAAAACGCAAATTTTCCGTATAAGAAATTAAAAACATAAAAGCAGAGTGAATTCGGTGCTGAAATCACTCTGCTTTTTTAATTTTTGCCTTTTTTATATATATAATGAAAAAAATACTATATATAAATAAAAAACTTCCCGAAAACTCTTGACAAGCCCCGGAAAGTATGATAAAATTCTATACTGCATTATAATGGAGTGAAATATCCCTTGATATTTTGAGGTGTTTACATAATACCACAAAATTCTGCAGAAATCAATAGTTTTTTCGTGGAAAATTCAAGGAATTTTACTTAACGAAAAAAGTAACATTTACCATGCAAAATCAAAGAACGGAGTGATATGATCTATGGGTAATGTACGAGATGTCTACCGAGGAAAAACCCTCAGAAAAAGTTTCGGCCGTATCGATGAAGTTATGGAAATGCCCAACCTTATTGAAATTCAGAAGAAATCATACGAATGGTTCCTTACTGATGGTCTCAAAGAGGTGTTCAGGGACACAGCTGACATCGTCGACTACACAGGTAACTGGGTGCTGAGCTTTATCGGATACAGAATGGACGATAAGCCCAAATATACTGTATACGAATGCAAACAGCGTGATGCTACTTACGCTGCTCCCATGCGTGTAACGGCTCGTCTTACAAACAAGGAGACAGGCGAAATCAAAGAAAGCGAAGTTTATATGGGTGATTTCCCCATTATGACTGAAAGCGGTACTTTCGTCATCAACGGTGCTGAACGAGTTATCGTTTCTCAGCTTGTCCGTTCTCCCGGTATGTACTACGATATGACACATGATAAGACAGGTAAGCGTCTTTTCACAACAACGGTCATTCCTAACAGAGGTGCCTGGCTTGAATACGAAACAGACTCAAACGACCTCTACTATGTAAGAATAGATAAGAACAGAAAAATTTATATTACTACTTTCCTTCGTGCTCTTGGTCTTTCTTCAAACAGCGACATTCTTGATTTCTTCGGAAATGATGAAAGAATTATCGCTACTCTTGAAAAAGATGAAACCAAGAACTCTGAAGAAGCTCTTATGGAAGTTTTCAAAAAACTCCGTCCGGGCGAACCTGCAACTCTTGAAACAGCACAGACACATCTTGAAAACCTTTTCTTCGATGTTCACCGTTATGACCTTTCAAGAGTAGGCCGTTATAAATATAATAAGAAAATGGCTATCTCTGCACGTCTTGCAGGTTGTAAACTCACTCAGCCCGTTGTGAATACACTCACAGGTGAAATCCTTGCAGAGTCAGGCGAAATTCTCACAAAAGAAAAAGCCTATGAAATCGAACAGGCAGGTGTAACTGAAGCTTATGTTGAAGCTGACGTTCACTTTGACCACAAAGAAGTTAAAGTCGTATCAAACGGTATGGTTGATCCCAAGCCTTATCTTCCCATGTTCACAGAAGATGAACTTGAAGAAATCGCCATCAACGAATGTGTACGCGCTGACATCCTCTTCCCCATTCTTGACGAATGCGGTGATGACAAGGATGCTCTTAAAGAAGTTCTCGCATCACGTTGCGATGACCTTATTCCTAAGCATATCACAATTGAAGATATTTTCGCATCAGTCAACTACCTCAACTGCCTTGCTTGCGGTGTAGGTACTCTTGACGATATCGACCATCTCGGCAACCGCCGTATCCGTTCTGTCGGCGAATTGCTCCAGAATCAGTTCAGAATCGGTCTTTCACGTGTTGAAAGAGTGGTACGCGAAAGAATGACTCTTCAGAGTCAGGACGGCGATGATAAGATGACTCCTACAGCACTTATCAGTTCAAGACCCGTTCTCATGGCTATCAAAGAGTTCTTCGGTTCTTCTCCCCTTTCACAGTTCATGGATCAGACCAACCCCCTTGCTGAACTTACTCACAAGAGAAGACTTTCAGCTCTCGGTCCCGGCGGTCTTTCAAGAGACCGTGCAGGTTTCGAAGTTCGTGACGTTCACTACAGCCACTATGGTCGTATGTGCCCCATCGAAACTCCTGAAGGTCCCAACATCGGTCTTATCTCATACCTTGCAACATTTGCAAAGATTAACAAATACGGCTTCATTGAAGCACCCTTCAGAAAAATTGATAAAGAAACAGGTATCGTCCTTGACGAAGTTCACTATATGACTGCTGACGTTGAAGATAACTTCATCGTTGCTCAGGCTAACGAACCCCTTGATGCAGACGGCCGTTTCATCAACAATAAAATCACAGCAAGATACAGAGACGAATTCCTTGAAATCGAAAACACAAAAGCAGATTACATGGACGTTTCTCCCAAGATGGTTGTTTCTGTTGCTACTGCTATGATTCCTTTCCTTGAGAACGACGACGCAAACCGTGCTCTCATGGGATCTAACATGCAGCGTCAGGCTGTTCCCCTTCTTAAAACAGATGCTCCCTTTGTCGGCACAGGTATGGAATACAAAGCTGCTGTTGACTCAGGCGTTGCTCTTATTGCTAAGCGTGCAGGTACTGTTACAGGTCTTGACGCTACCAAAATCACAATTCTCACAGACGACGGTCACGTTGATGAAT
>JAZRNJ010000313.1:0-2535 GCA_045648125.1 Acutalibacteraceae bacterium | reverse complement strand
GAAACCTCGGAGCGGCCTTGAATAGTCAGTTGCATTAATACCATCGCAAATCATTTTACGAAGTCCTTCAGCGTAAACTTTCATGTGGTCAAATTCAGTTACTGTGCCGAATTTTTCAGCATATATAAACTGGTTTTCCTGAGCATAATAAAGAATTTCTTTAATATCTTCACCATCAAGTCCACCAAGCCTTGTAAAAAACTTAAGACCGTTTTTATCATAAGGATGATGACTGGCAGTAACTTCAATGGAACCTGTGCAATCAAGATTAACTGTAGTCATAAACATGGCAGGAGTTGAAGAATAGTCACAATCATATACTTTAACACCCATTTTCACAAGAGCACTTATAACATTATCTTTTATGCGTAATGAAGAAATTCGTGTGTCTCTGCCTACAGCAACTATAATTTCCGATTCATCATTTCTGTTTTTTCTCAACCATTCAACAAAACCGAAAGTAATTCTCTCAACGATTTCATCTGATAAGTACAAAGGGCTCTCCTGCCCTGATCTTACACCTACACCTCTTACATCAGAACCACTTTTAAAAGATGCCCATTTTTCTTCAAGTATCATTTAGTTTCCTCCGTTTAAAGCAATATACTTTTCCGTAACCTCAAGCAAAAAACTGTAAAGGGGGTAAAAAGCTTTATAGTTTCCTCTGATTTCCTCAATGAAATCGCTTTTTTCAAGTTTTGTTATATCAAAATAATCACATCTGAAATACAATTCTTTTGCATTATAGAACTGAAGCAAATCTTCAGGACAATCTCCGTCTTTTAATTTTTTATAACATTCAAGCCTGAGTGTTGCTCCTGTTTTTTCACAAGATTTTATTGCTTTTCTGAATCTTTCAGGCTCTGCAAGAATTTTTTCACGATAAATAGAAAGATAAGATGCGTTTGTATAAAAAGTACCAACTCCGCATGAATATCTGTCAGGAAAAACCTCAAACCAAAAACACGGAATATAGGGATTTACCTTTTTATCCCTCATGAACATAATCCAGAGATTTTCTCTGTAGAGCGATTTATCTTTTGAGTATCTGGTATCTCTTCTTACTCTTGAAACCATTTTCCATGGAATAAGAATCATTTTCTCATCATAAGAGAACATGTCATCAAGAAGAGCCTCAATAATCTGCTTCAACGGTGTAATTACACCTTTTTTAATTTCTGTTTTATGCTCCTCATAAAAACTTTTATCATTTTCAAATCTGTTTCTTGCAAGAAGAAACAATGAATCACTTGTTATGCCGTCATATTTATACATATTAGAGCAATCCCCTTTTATTCATTTCCTCTGCTGCAAGCATTATTCCAAGCTTTGCACTGTGGAAATTAAGTCCACCCTGCATCCAAACTGCAAAAGGTTCTCTGAGAGGTGCATCTGCAGAAAGTTCAATAGAAGCACCTGAAATAAATGCACCCGCGGACATAATAACTTTGCTGTCATATCCGGGCATATCCCATGGTTCGGGAACTGCCGTTGAGTCAACAGGAGCTCCCTTCTGCAACCCTTGACAGAAAGCAATAAGATTTTCTTCTTTTTCAAGTTTTACTGCCTGAATAATATCATGTCTTGATTCATTGATCCCGGGTGTAACTCCGAAACCGAATTCATCAAAAAGTGACGCAGTAAATACTGCTGCTTTAAGTGCTTCACCAACAACATGAGGTGCATTGAAAAGTCCCATGTAAAGATTTCTGTTCTGACCGAGAGTGGCACCAACTTCTCTGCCGAGACCGGGTGTTGTCATTCTGTACGAGCAAAGCTCGACGAATTCTTCTTTACCTGCTATGTAGCCACCGGTTCTCGCAATACCTCCACCTGCATTTTTAATAAGCGAACCTGCAAAAATGTCGCAGTCAACATCGCCCGGCTCAATTGTTTCAACAAATTCACCGTAGCAATTATCAACCATTACCATTGCGTTACTGGATTTTCTTGTAAGTTCAATAATTTCTTTAATCTCAGCAACACTGAGTGTCGGTCTCAGCGAATAACCTCGTGAACGCTGAATATATACCATTTTTATACTGTTTTCTTTAAGAGCCTTTTCAATTGCAGGAAGGTCAGGTCTGCCTTCGTTGTTAAGGGCAACCTCCATATAATTCACACCAAAATCTTTAAGTGAGCCTTGTCCGTGAACATCAGTCAGACCAATAACGCTGTGAATTGTATCATAAGGAGTACCTGTAACAGAAAGCATTGTGTCACCCGGTCTGAGTACTCCGAAAAGTGCAACAGCAAGCGTATGTGTGCCGCAAGTGAAATTATGTCTGATAATTGAGTCTTCAGCACCTACACATTTTGCGAAAAGTTTGTCAATTGTCTCTCGACCTCTGTCACCATATCCATAACCGGTTGAACCTGCAAAATGACTTTCACTGATACCGAATTCAGTAAATGCAGAGAGAACTTTAATCTGATTCTGTTCTGTGATTTTTTCGATCCTTGCAAAAGCATCAGTTGATTTTTCAATTGCTTTTTCTGAGGCACTGAGAATTTTATCGCTGATTTTAAAATTAT
>JAZRNJ010000312.1:0-1922 GCA_045648125.1 Acutalibacteraceae bacterium | reverse complement strand
CACCGATATCCATTGCACCTTTCAGATAATCAAAACGCTGAACTATAATTTCACTCATGATAAAAATTCCTTTGTTTTTTATTAAATAAATTATAACTTATACTTTAAAAAATGTCAATTTTATGTTATAATATAATGATTTTGTTTTGGGAGGTTTTCTCATGATACTCTTGACTATTGACGGCAACAGTCTTCTTAACCGTGCTTTTTACGGAATAAAACTTTTAAGCAACAAAAAAGGTCAGTTTACAAACGCAATTTACGGCTTTATGAAAATGCTCATAAACTTACGTGATGAAGTAAATCCTGACGGAGTTGTTGTGGCTTTTGACAGAAAGGCTCCCACTTTCAGACACAAAATGTATTCTGAGTATAAGGCAGGAAGAAAACCTATGCCTGAAGAGCTTTTTTCTCAGATGCCTATTGTAAAAGAACTCATAACCCTTTTAGGGTACACAATTATTGAACTTGACGGTTGGGAAGCAGACGATATACTCGGCACACTTGCTTCGGGTGCTACTGAAAGTGACTTCTGCTACATTGCAACAGGTGACCGTGACAGTTTACAGTTAATTGACAAAAACGTAAACGTACTTCTTGCCACCACCAAACTCGGCAACGTACGTTATGATACAAACGCTCTTATGGAAGAATATGGTGTCAGCCCTTCTCAGATGATTGAACTCAAGGCTTTACAGGGTGACACATCCGACAACATCCCCGGTGTTGCAGGTATCGGTCCTAAAACTGCAGGAGACCTGATTCAGACTTACGGCTCTGTAGACGGAGTTTATGAGGCTTTGCCTGAAATGAAAATTACTCCTAAAATGCGTGAAAAACTTGAAAACGGCAAAGAAAGTGCATACCTCAGTCGTGAACTCGGTACAATCAGCCGTGATGTACCCATTTCAAAAAATTACGCTGATTATCTCCCTCATGATGCAAAAAAAGGTGAAGCCGCAAAACTTCTTAATCACCTTGAAATATTTTCTCTTAACGAAAAATTAGGTCTTGAAGATGCTGAATTCATCCCTGATGAAGAGTCTTCGGAAATTGAAATTGCAATAAAAGACAGCAGTATTGATGAGGTAAAAAGTCTTATTGAGAAAAATACTGACATTTATTTCATCTGCGAATTTTCAGGAATAAATGTTGCAGAAATATATTTCTCATTTGATAATACAATTTATTCGCTTTCATCTCTCCAATTGGGATTTGACGATTTTCTCCTTGATTTTCTTAGTGATGAAAGCAAAAAGAAATTCACAACCGACACAAAACTTCTCCATTCCTACGCTATGGCAAACGGATGTCCCTTTAAAAATATCGGTTTTGACGTTTCTCTTGCAGGATATATTCTCAATCCCTCATCAAACGATTACACCGTTTCACGTCTTGCAAAAGAATATTCAGTTCAGGTAAAAGCAGATACTGAAGACGAATTTATTCTGTCATCAGGTGCATTGAAAACGCTTACAGAAAAAATGTCATCAGAAATTGACAAAAACTCACAGACTCACCTGCTTACCGACATTGAAATCCCTCTCAGCGAAGTTCTCGCATCAATGGAACTTGAAGGTTTCAACGTAGATAAAGAGGGCATCATAAACTTCGGTCAGAAACTTGAAGAAGACATAAGAAAACTTCAGGAAAACATCTATGAAGAAGTGGGATATGAATTCAATATCAACTCACCGAAGCAATTGGGTGTTGCACTTTTTGAAGATTTAGGTTTACCTGCAAAGAAAAAGACAAAAAGCGGTTATTCAACAAACGCAGATGTGCTTGAAGACTTAAAATACGCTCATCCCGTAATTCAGATGATTCTTGACTACAGAACCTATGCAAAGCTTAAATCAACCTACTGCGACGGACTCAAAAAGTGCGTTGCACCTGACGGAAGAATCCATTCTACTCTTAAT
>JAZRNJ010000311.1:0-3435 GCA_045648125.1 Acutalibacteraceae bacterium | reverse complement strand
AAAAAACAAAACCTCGAAAACATTTGGTTTCCGAGGTTTTAATCTTATAAATGATTTACACAACTATGTCAGATTATTATAAAACAGGTGCTGTTCCGACTGCTCCGAAGAGAGGGCCTCCACCAAGAATTCCGACAATTGCGTTTAAGTAGAATGACCATACTTCAAGAACGCCCTTGAGGATTGAATAGAGGAAATCGTAAATTTCTTCAAAGAGAGTTTTTGTTTCGCCACCTTCAACTGCATCAAGGCTGGGAACTACAGCCTTAAAGTTTTCCATACGTACAATTTCAGGAACATCATAAGCGTTTGTTTTTGTGATTTCCACAGCGTGGTCACCTGAGCCAAGCTGCGTTGCATCAGAAATAAGAATTCTGCCCTTTGAGTCAGTTGTATATTCAGCGAATTCTGATATACCTAACAGGTTCTTTCCTTTTTCCCACTTAATTGTTGCGCCTGAAATACCGATTTCTTTGCCGTCTTTGTCTTTGCTGTAGAATGTAACAACACCGCCTGTTGCAGCATCTTCTGCATTAACCAAAGGAATTACTGCGTCTTCTGTTGCGTTGTAGAGGATGATTTCAGCATTTTCCTTGAGAACACAAGCATTAACCTTATCTTTAACAATAACGTTATTTACTGCATACTGCCATTTTGAAGTTTTAACTGTTTCTTCACCTTTTACCGATGTGATTGTTGTGCCGTCTTCAGCATAAACTACATCAAGTTTTGCTGCATCAATTGCATCTTTTACTGTTGAAAGCTTTTCAACGTTGATTTCTTCCTTAGCGAGATTCTTTTTAACACCTTCAACTCTGATTGTTACTTTGATTTTTTCTGCAGCTGTTGTGCTGTCATCTGCACTTGCTGTAACTGCACAAGCAAAAATCATCATAACTGAAAGAATGAGACTGATAACACGGATAAATTTCTTGTTCATGTTAATACACTCCTTTTGAATTTTTTATTATTTTTTACACTGATATTATACAACTATCGTACAGGTATGTCAATAAAGAAAAATTAAGGAATTATTAAACTTCCGTCTGCTTCAAGAATAAAATCGTTTTCTCTGATTGCCTTTACAACATCATGAGAATCAGTAATTGGTGTTTTTGTCCTGATTGCAGAAAGTCCTTCGTGACCGAATTCGTGGAAATCTGTTCCTGCTACAAAAGGTACATTCACGCTTTTTGCATATCTTGCAGCAAGTGCAGGACGTGAATTATGATTGGGATGAAGATTGAATGCCTCATAAGCATCAACTGTATCAGCAGGTTTTACTACCTGCCCGTTTCTCATGGGATGAGCCTGAATAAGAAGCTTTGTCTCGTCACAATAATTACTGTAAAAATCTTCAACATTACCTGTGAGCATTTCAAAGATTTCAGAAAGGTCATCTTCTTCTATACCGAAAAGGAGATAGTCATTTCCCTCTCCCTCTGAGAAACGCAGTTCTGCTGCAAGAATGACATTGAGACCGATTTTCTCCCCTTCCTCTTTCGCACGACGAAAGCCATCAAGATAAAATTCTACTGCAGTTTTTGTATCTCTTGTACCAACTCTTTTATAGAAATAGTCATAAGTAAAGTGGTTTGCAATAACGAGAGAATCATAGCCTCTTTCCTTATAAAGTCTGACTGCTTCTTCAGGAGGCACATCACTGCATGTACTTACAGGCTTTGTATGAGCATGAAGCTCTGTTCTGTAAGGATATGCTTCCTCAATAAGTTTTTTAAGTTCTTCCTGCTTTCTCATTTTTAAAATCTTCTTTCTTAAAATAAATTATTTAACCTGCATCCATACAAGCATTTCACTTTCTCCTCTGTTGGCAAAAGCAAAATAAGGAATAAGTTTTACTGTAATTTCTTCACGGTTATCCTTCTTTTTGTAATAGAGTTTTTCTTCAGGTTTTCTTCTGAAGCCTTTCATCTGCAACACAGGAAGAGAATATTCTTCGTTGTATATTTCTTCAATATCCGATGAAAAATCAAGAATAATATCTCTCAGATATTTTCCGTTATCCTTTTCTTCTGCACAGTAAACAACAGGTCCTCTCATAACTGCATATCTTCCGCAGTTTTCGTAAACTTTCGGATTTGACTCTATGCAATAAACAGGCATTGTGAAATCAATTTCCGTTACCATGCCATTTTCAACATCGAAATAAACATAACCGTTTTCATTTTCCATATCTTCGCAGAAAGAAGGCACTCTCACTGCAAGTTTTTTTGCAGGACCTTCATATTTTATTGTTACTTTTCCGTTTAAGGGATATTCAGTTTCCTGAGTAATTTTTATTCCGTCAAATTCTGCTTCACCTGACATGAACTGATGAACGTAAAGAGTTTCCTCATCATAAGTATAGATATTTTCTCCTATTTCTGCAATAAATCTTATTACATTAGGAGGACAGCATGAACACCCGAAAACTTCAAGTCTTTGTGTGATGGGAATGTGAGGCTGTTCTTTCATGCACACATCTTTTGTACGCAATTCCGGGATAATTTCAAGGGGATTTTCATAGAAGAAAGATTTTCCGTCAAGTGAAAGTCCGCTTAAAAATCCGTTGTAAATTACTTTTTCTATTACTTCTGCATAAATTGCTTTCGGTTCAATCAACTGAAGTCTGTGAGCAAAAAACGCAAGTGAAATTGCTGCACATGTTTCGGCATAGGCAGTTCTGTTAGGCAAATCATAGGCAATTGTAAACGCTTCTCCCAGATGGCTTGAACCGAGACCTCCCGTAACATACATCTTGTGCTTTACAATATCTTCAAATATCATCTCACAAGCCTTTTTCAGTTCTTTATCATCATAAATCCTTGCAATATCAGCCATACCACTGTAAAGATAACATGCTCTGACACAATGACCTTCTGCAGTTTCCTGCTCTCTTACAGGCATAAAGCTCTGGTCATAAAGCCCATCGGTAAAACAACCGTAAGTATGTTCAAGGCGTTTACCTCTTTCATCAATGAAAAATTTTGCAAGCTCAAGATATCTCTTTTCCTCTGTTGCAGAATAAAGTTTTACAAGCGCAAGTTCAATTTCCTCATGACCGGGAGTTACAAAAGCAGCACTTCCGTCAATTTTGAAAACCTTTTCAATATGATCGGCATATCTGCACATAATTCTGAGAAATCTGTCTTTGCCCGTTGCACGGTAATATGCAACTGCAGCCTCCATCAGATGTCCTGCACAGTAAAGCTCGTGCTCTGTTCTTTTCTGAAATCTGTTTTCAGGCTCAACTACAGTAAAGAAGATATTGAAATATCCGTTTTCATCCTGACCTGCTTCAATAAGGTCAATAAGATTTTCAATTTTCGCAATATTTTCAGGAGTTATTTCGTTGAAAAGAGCAACGCCCTCCATCCATTTTGCAATGTCTGAGTCCCAGAAAACGTGTGGCTGATTTTCTTCGCCTTTCTTCCA
>JAZRNJ010000310.1:0-3341 GCA_045648125.1 Acutalibacteraceae bacterium | reverse complement strand
GTACTTGTTAATTTCCCACTGAGAAACCATAAGGCTGTATTCCTGCCATTCGGTTTTTTTACCTTCGATATATTTTTCAAAAATATGATCGCCTACAGTTTCACGAACAAAAGAATCAGCAATACTTTCCTTAATAGCTTCTTCAAGTGATTTGGGAAGAGTTTCAATGTTGTTTTCTTTTAATTCTTCGTCTGTCATATCGTAAAGATTTGCATAAGTGGGGTCAACAGGTTTTAATTTTCTTTTAATTCCGTCAAGACCTGCTGCAAGGCAGAGAGCCATTTCAAGATAAGGGTTGCAGGACGGGTCAGGACTTCTCAGTTCAACACGTGTTGCATTACCTCTTGCAGAGGGGATTCTTAAAAGACTGCTTCTGTTACTTACACTCCATGAAATGTAAACGGGAGCTTCATATCCCGGAACAAGACGTTTATATGAATTAACAATGGGGTTTGCAAAACTTGTGATACCCTTTATATGTTCCATAATGCCTGCAATAAAAGCATAAGCATCATCGCTTAAACCGAGTTCATCATCAGGGTTGTAGAAAGCATTTTTACCGTCTTTGAAAAGAGACATATTTGTATGCATACCTGAACCGCAGATTCCGAAAACAGGTTTGGGCATAAATGTTGCATGAAGACCGTGTTTTTCAGCAATTGTTTTAACAACGTATTTGAAAGTAACAACATCATCTGCAATATGAAGAACTTCGCCGAAACGGAAGCCGATTTCATGCTGACCGTCTGCACATTCGTGATGAGCTGCTTCAATTTCAAAACCGATTTTTTCCAGAGCAAGGCAGATGTCACGACGACAGTTTTCGCCAAGGTCAATTGGACCTAAATCAAAATATCCTGCTTTGTCTGCAGTTTTTGTTGTGGGATTTCCGTTTTCGTCACGTTTGAAAAGGAAAAATTCACATTCAGGGCCAACATTAAAGCTGTAACCCATATCTTCCGCTTCTTTAATAACTTTTTTGAGAACGTTTCTCGGGTCGCCCATAAAGGGAGTTCCGTCTGTTGAGTAAACGTCACAGATCATTCTTGCAGTATCGGGACACCAGGGGAAAATTGCAAAGGTGTCCATATCAGGTTTAAGGTACATATCTGATTCGTCAATTCTTACGAAACCTTCAATTGAGGAACCGTCAAACATACATTCGCCGTCAAGAGCTTTTTTAAGTTGCTTGACTGTGATTGCAACATTCTTAGGTGTGCCGAAAACATCAGTGAATTGAAGTCGCACAAATTCAACATTTTTTTCTTCTGCAATGCGGAGTATATCTTCTTTTGTGTATCCCATAAATACGGTTCCTTTCTCTATTTTTCTGCATTTCTATGCTATTATACCATACGGGTGTTTTTTGTCAATTAATAAAAATCACGTAACTTTAAAGATTATTATAATAATATTAGTGACTATTACATATAATTCACAATTTTATAAGAAATTTTGTAATATAAACACTTTAAATTTGTATTATAATATGTTATAATGTTCAGATGAATATTGTAATTTTATTATGAGTGGAAGTGGGCGGTGAAACGGAGAATGACAAAAAAATTTATATCGTTTCTTCTGCTTTTCGTTTTTGTATTTTCAATGTTTTGCGGATGCGGTTCAACACAGACAGAAGCAGAAATAACTGCTCAGGTTAAGCAGGCATCAGACGTGAAAGGGAATAAATATTCAGTAGTTTTAGGTGATGATGGTTTTTTGTCCTTGGGAAAAGGACAAACACTTGCAATAGCTGTTAATGATGAAAACGGAAAACCGGGGAAAAATTTTAAAGGTGAATATGTGACAAACACAGTTAAATTTCCGGGTATATTAACAGTGGATGATGAACTTCATACTAAGTTTTACAGAATGAAAGTTCCTGAAAACTGGAAAAACAAAAGTGAAGACCTTTTTAAAATAGAGTTTGTAAAAGGTGATGCAAAAGCAGAAATAACTGTTAACGAAAGGTTTTCAATGACGGTTGATGAATGTCTGAAAGAAGTTGAAGATTTAACTTCTCTTATAGGCGAAACTCAGAAATCAGACGTCAGCTTTGATTTCGGACAAAGTAAAAAAATAGAAGTGGAAAAAAGATTGATTTTATATGTTTTCAGTGTAGAGGGTAAAACCTATTACGTGAAATGTATGGCTGATGAAAGTCTTTTTGAAGAAATTGATTTTGAAACAATTGTAAATACGATAAAGTTCAGAAAGGGAGAATAAATTATGTTGTTTACTCAGGAAGTTGGTATAGACCTCGGAACAGCTAATACGCTTGTTTTTGTTAAGGGAAAGGGAATAGTAATAAGAGAACCTTCTGTTGTTGCAGTTGATGAACGTTCAAATCCACCTAAGGTAGTTGCGGTAGGAACAGAAGCAAAAGAAATGATAGGCAGAACTCCCGGTTCAATTGTAGCTGTCCGTCCTCTTAAAGATGGTGTTATTGCAGATTTTGACATCACTTCAGATATGCTTAAGGAATTTATCCGCCGTGCTATCAGCGGTTCTCCTTTTTCAAGAGCAAAAGTAAGAATCTGCATTCCTTCAGGTGTTACAAGTGTTGAAAGAAGAGCTGTTCACGATGCTGCAAGAAGTGCGGGCGCAAAATATGTAAGCCTTATTGAAGAACCTATGGCAGCGGCAATCGGTGCAGGTCTTCCTGTAAGAGAAGCTAAAGGAAGCCTTGTTGTTGATATCGGTGGCGGTACAGCAGAAGTTGCTGTTATTTCACTTGGCGATATTGTAACTTCAAGGTCTGCAAGATGTGCAGGTGACAAATTGGATGAAGCAATCATTGCACATATCAGAAAAAAATATAATGTACTTATCGGTGAAAGAACTGCAGAAGAAATCAAAGTCACAATCGGTTCCGCATACCCCTATGAAGATGAAGGTACAATGATGGTCAAGGGCAGAAGCCAGATTGACGGTCTTCCCAAACTCATTGAAGTTTCAGCTGATGAAATCCGTGAAGCACTTGCAGATTCTGTAAGCCTTATTGTTGAAGCAATCCGTTCAACTCTTGAAAAAACTCCTCCTGAACTTGCATCAGATATTATCGATAACGGTATTATGCTTACAGGTGGCGGTGCACTTCTCAGAGGTCTTGATAAACTGATTGCAATTGAGACAAAAATGCCTGTTCACATTGCGTCAAATCCTCTTGACTGTGTTGTTAACGGTACAGGCATGAGCCTTGAATCAAATGCTCTTTAATTAAATCCGAAAGGAACAAAAACCATGGGAGAATTTTTTAAAAGTAAAAAATTCAAAATACTTGCCTGTGTAGTGGCAGCCCTTCTTGCAGGTACTGTTTTTTCGGTAATTTCACATAATGG
>JAZRNJ010000309.1:0-3452 GCA_045648125.1 Acutalibacteraceae bacterium | reverse complement strand
CATCTTTTTCATAAGTTTTCTTATAATCAGGAGTGAATGAACTTGTGTCAGTTTTGTACTGACGAATGTTTTTGCCTTCTATTTTACCTTCTACTTCCACATTTGTAAGAAGTGTGGCATGTTTTCCCGGGTCGAAAATCGCATATTCATCACCCTCAATTCTGCCGCCAAGAATGCCCGTTCCCCATGATTCACCGCGGTGAACAATAACATCTTCGGGGGCGTAAATGCCGTATGTGCAGTCAGTTATGTATAAATCGGTGAATTCACCGCTGTATGAGTATCTTATACCTTTTTTGAATAACATACCGCCAAACATATCGGAAATTTTAATATCTGCAAACTGAGGCCATTCAAGGTCCCCGAAAATAAGTCCGATACAATGCTGACGTGTGTATGCATCAATTTCACTTTTTGAGGGAGCGTTGAATTTTTCTCCTGCTTCTGCCCAGTATTTGTTAAGAAAATAAAGGGTTTTGACTGTATCTACGTCTGCAGAGTTGTGGGAATTAAGACCCTCATACAAACATGTGCCCTTAACGTTTTCAATTGTGAGCATTTCATGACACTCATAAATATTGTTTTCACACTGTGAACATGCACCGATACCTCTGTATGAATTTATGAGAGTGCAGTTTTTGATTGTGTGGAGCATATAATCATCGTTACCTGTAACATAAAATGTATATGGGTAGGGTTTTACATTATTTATATCCTGCTCAGGATACCATACTGTAAGGCCAACGGCACCTGCACTTGCACCTACTGTGAAAAGTCCGGGAGTCATTGTGTCCTGACTTTCAACATCTGCAATAATTATTGTGCCGTATTCATTTCCTTCGTCAGGGTCCTGATATTCACCCCTCAATGTTACAAACTGTCGGATGTGGATGTTGCCTGTAACTCTGTATTCACCTTGAGGGAGCCATACAGTACCACCACCGTTTTTAGCACAGTCATCAATGGCTTTCTGTATAATTGCAGTTGAATCGACTTTGCCTGTGTTATCTGCATTGTATGGTTCTTCTGTTGCAATGATGTCAGCGATAACAACATCATCTGTATCATAGACTGTATCTATAATAACAGGTGACTGAACTTTTTCTTCAGCAAAACTGATAACAGAAAAACCTGTTGCAATAACAATTGCAAGTAAAAAAGATAATATTTTTTTCATTTTCATACCTCCTGTAGAGTGAATATTTGTTTCTGTTTTTACACAGTAAATATTAACATATTGAGCAGAAAAAGTAAAGCACGTCAGAGTTATAAAAAATTATAAAATCATTATAAAAAAGTCTTGACAGAGCAGGTTTTGTATTGTATAATAGTGAGGCTGTAAAGTTCTAAGGCTTTACAGAGGTTTCGGAAAGGAGTCGGTTTTATGGCAAAGAACCTTCAGATTGCAGTTCTGCTTGATTATTACGGCGATTTGCTTACAGAAAAACAGCGTGACTTTATTTCCCTTTATTATGATGAGGATTTGTCACTTTCCGAAATTGCAGAAAACGAAGGCATTACAAGACAAGGCGTCAGAGATGCCATCAAAAGAGCCGAAACACTTCTTTTTGAAATGGAAGAAAAGTTAGGTTTCGCAAAGCGTTTTGAAAACCTTGAAGAAGGTCTCGCAAAGATTAATTCCTATGCTGCTGAAATAAGCAGAATTAACAAGGAAACAACCCTTTCAAGGGAAATCAGTGACCTTACGGTTAAAATCAGAACAACAGTCAGTGAACTTTCCTGATATAAAAATTAAGGAGAAAAGATATGGCTTTTGAAGGACTTGCCGATAAACTTGAAGAAGCGTTTAAAAAGTTAAAAAGTAAAGGTAGTCTTACTGAATCCGATGTCAAAGAGGCAATGAGGGAAGTACGTCTTGCACTTCTTGAAGCAGACGTAAGTTACAAAGTTGCCAAGGATTTCACAAAGACCGTAACTGAACGTGCAATCGGTGCACAGGTTATGGAAAGTCTTACTCCCGGTCAGATGGTTATCAAAATCGTAAACGAGGAATTGACTGCTCTTATGGGCGGTACAAAATCCCGTCTTGCAATTGCAAACCATCCTCCAACGGTTGTAATGATGTGTGGTCTTCAGGGTTCAGGTAAAACAACTCACAGTGCTAAAATAGCAATGATGCTCAAAAATCAGGGACACCGTCCTCTGCTCGTTGCGTGTGATATTTACAGACCTGCTGCTATCAAGCAGTTACAGGTTGTAGGTGAACAGGCAGGAGTTCCCGTTTTCGAAATGGGTACTGAAAATCCTGTTAAAATCGCTGAAAATGCAATAAGACTTGCTAAAGATCAGGGCTATGATTATGTTTTCCTTGATACTGCAGGTCGTCTGCATATTGACGAAGAACTTATGCAGGAACTCAAGAGTGTAAAGAGTGCGGTTCATCCTCACGAAATTCTTCTTGTAGTGGATGCAATGACAGGTCAGGACGCAGTTAATGTTGCAACTTCATTCAATGAAGCTCTGGGTATTGACGGTCTCGTACTTACAAAACTTGACGGTGACACACGTGGTGGTGCTGCACTTTCAGCAAGAGCAGTTACAGGCAAACCTATCAAGTTCGTAGGTGTTGGTGAAAAACTTGGTGACCTTGATGTATTCCATCCCGACAGAATGGCATCACGTATTCTCGGTATGGGTGACGTGCTTTCACTTATCGAAAAAGCCGAACAGGCAATTGATGAGAAAAAAGCAGAAGAACTTGAAGCAAAACTCCGTGAAAACAAATTCGACCTGAACGACCTTATTGAACAGATTGAGCAGGTAAGAAAAATGGGTTCTATTAAGGATACACTTAAAATGATACCCGGTATCGGCAAAAAGGTTGACGATATTGAAGTTGATGAAAGACAGTTTGACAGACTCCGTGCATTGGTTGAATCAATGACACCTGCAGAGCGTGAAAAACCCGACATCATCAACCCCTCAAGAAAACGCAGAATTGCCGCAGGTAGCGGACAGACTGTAGAAGATGTTAACAAACTTCTTGCTCAGTTCAAACAGATGCAGAAACTGTTCAAGCAGATTAATGGTAAATCAGGTTCAAAGAGAAGAAGACGCCGTTTTAATATGTCACAGCTTCAGAACATGAACGGCTTTAATATATGATTGGCAATAAAGTGGCAAGAACATAACTTCATTGCTATCAGAATTTTCAGATTTTGTGTATTTGCCGTGTTTTTTCGCTCGGAGTACAGAGCGTACACCATCGCAAAAGAAACACGTCATCTTTACACTTTCTTGCCAATCATGGTGAGAAAATAAATAAGTTTATAAAAAAATATTTTATATAATCAAATGGAGGAAACAAAAATGGCAGTAAAAATCAGATTGCGTCGTATGGGCGCTAAGAAAGCACCTTTCTATCGTGTAGTAGTTGCGGATTCAAGATATCCCCGTGACGGCAGATTCATCGAAGAAATCGGTTACTTCAA
>JAZRNJ010000308.1:0-4173 GCA_045648125.1 Acutalibacteraceae bacterium | reverse complement strand
TAGTCACCTGCTCTGTCTTGAATTGTGCCGACAATGTCAACAAGTTCAACTGTACCACCGTCAACCATATCTTTGTAAAGGCCTGTCATCGTTCTGCCTGAAGCCATTGTGATTGCGATGTATTTGTTACCTTTATAGGTTTTCATTGATGCTGTACCACGGAGAGGTTTTAAAAGTGAAAGGTCAATGTCTTTTTTCCCCTCATTGAAGTGAATTGTTGCATTAAGAAGAGGTTCGTTGTGAAAGCCAAACATGATAATGTTCCAATCTTGTTCTGTACCGCTATAGTAAACATCAGTAATGTTTTCACATTCCAAAAACGCCTGATTATCCACACTTGTAACACTGACAGGAATTGTTACTTCCGTAAGGCTTGTGCATCCATAAAATGCAATATCATCTATACTTTTTACAGTATCCGATATTTTAATTGATGCGAGTGAAGAACAAAAAGCAAATGTGCCAGTATTTATCTTTTCAATTCCTTCAGGCATTGTAACTGATTCAAGATTTTCTGTTGCTGCAAATACACCCCAACTTAAAATTGAAACACTTTCAGGAATTTCAAAAAATGTTCTTGTATTGCCTGCAGGATACTGTATCATAGTTGTTTTATCTTTATTATATAAAACACCATATTCATCACTACTGTAAAATTCATTGTTTTCATCAACAGTGATTGCGGTCAGGCTTCTACATGTCAAGAATACTAAATCACCTATACTTGTAACACTATCAGGTATTTCAACAGAGGTAACGTTATAACGAGAATTGAATGCACCAACAGCTATTGTTTTAGTCCCCTGTTTTATTTTATAGGCTCCGGAAAGGTTATCGTCCGCTTCAATTAAATGGTTACCGATGTAAAGAACACCATTTTCCCAGTTATCTGAATTTCTACTATACGCTGTGTAATAAAACGCCTCCTCACCTATTGATGTAATACTATCAGGAAGTTCAATTGATTCAAGTTGAGAACAATAATCAAACGCATAATCACCTATGCTTACAACACTGTCAGGAAATACGATTGACGTAAGATTCCGACAATATTCGAATGCACTACAAGCTATTGTTCTGGTACCTGATTTTATTATATAAGATTCAGAAAGGCCGGATTTTGCTTTTATTAAATGGTTACCGATATAAAGAACGTCGTTTTCCCAATTATCTGAATTTTTGTAATATGCTGTGTTATTAAAAGCATTACCACCTATGCTTATAACACTATCCGGGATTTCTATTGATGTAAGATTTGTGCAATATTCAAACGCACCATTTTCTATACTTGTAACACCGTCACATATTTTTACTGAGGTAAGATTGTCACAAGAGCTAAAAGCATCATCACCGATGTTTTTAACACTACCAGGTATTTCAATTGATGTAAGGCTCTTACAATAAAAAAACAAATCTATACCTATACTTGTAACACCATCACATATTTTTACCGAAGCAAGATTGTCACAAAAGCTAAAAGCACCATCACCGATATTTTTAACACTACCAGGTATTTCAATTGATGTAAGGTTTTGGCAGTCACCAAATGCATAATCACCAATATCTGTAACGCTGTCAGGTATTTTTATTGATGTAAGGTTTTGGCATTCCAAAAATGCATAATCACCAATATCAGTAACGCTATCAGGAATTTTTATTGATGTAAGGTTTTGGCATCCAAAAAACGCACGTCCAAAAATTTTTGTGACACCGTCAGGAATTTCAAAAAATGTTCTCCTGTTGCCCACAGGATACTGAAAGAGAATAGTCTTATCTTTATTGTACAACACTCCGTATTCATCACTGCTGTAATACTTACTGTTTTTATCAACAACAATTGATGTAAGATTGTCACAGTCGGCCAATGCATAAACACCTATATTTTTAACGCTAGCCGGAATTTCAATTGATGCAAGTTTATCACAATTTAAGAATGCATAACTACCTATCTTTGTGACACCGCTTCCGATTAATACAGTTTCAAGGCTCAGACATTCATAAAAAGCGCCATCACCTATACTTGTTACACCATTATTTATTTTTATAGACTTAATTAATGAGAGATAATCCTGCCACGGTGTCACTATACCATAAGCAGAAGAAAAAAAGTTTTGCATATTACCGGTACCATCAATAACAAGTTCACCTGTTTCAGAATCAAATACCCATGTCAGATTTTCACCACAGGCACCACCGTATGATTCAGCTTTTGCATTAAGGTCAAAGTTAAGCCATTCAGACTTTCTGAATTCAGGCAATTCAAGTCCCACAAAACCTGACAAGGGTGCAATACCGATTGTCATTACAATTGTAAGCAAAATTGCCAATGTTCTTTTAAGTGCATTTTTCATTTCTGTGCCTCCTGATGTTTTATAGATGATTTTGTATGATTATACTTTGATTAATATTTTATCATAAAGGAAAATGTTATGCAATAGCAAAGCCAAAATTATGACATACTAAAACAAGGACGATACCCAGAAATGAGTACCGTCCTTTTGTTGTTAAAACACAAATTTAACTTTGTATGTCTTATATGAACCGTCTGACTGAAGGAAGTTGATGTTTGCTGTTACTCCTTCAGGATTCTGTGATTTGTAGAGGTAGTAACGTTTTTCATTTTCTGTCATTACACCATCAATATCTGTAATTGTATATTCTACAAGACAATCCTTATTGAGACCAACGCCTGATTCTCCATCATTAGCTTTGACTTCAATATAATCTTCAACACCATCATTCTGATAGCTGACTGTACCTCTTACTGCTGTAAGATATGCCAACGGGTCAGGGTTTTCAGGAAGACCCATATCGAAGATAATTTTCTGCTCCTTGGTTGAACCGTCAGGAAGTGTGAAAATAATCTTTGCTGTTATATTGGCAACATTGTTTGTTTTATAGAACATAAGCGAACTTGGGTTATTAGTCAATTTGCCGTTTGCATCTACAATCTGGAAAGTAGTACCGTTAGCAGTTGTTTTGTAAAGACCGACTGAAGTCTGACCTGCTGTCATCTTGATTGTGATAGTGTCATCTTTACCGACAAGAACAGCACCACGGATAGGACGTAATCCTTTTGCAGCACTTACATAAGGATCCATTTCGTAAAGTTTGAACAACACTCTGTATGTTTTCTGTGTACCATCAGGATCTGTAATAGTAAGTCTGCCTTCAGGGTTGAATGTATTCTGTGAACCGTAGAAAATATAGAGTTTTTCCTGTTCCTGATGCATACCTTCTGCATCAAGAAGTGTTGCGGTATATTTACCATCTGTAGTTGCTTTATAAACGCCGACTGATGACTGACCTTCTAACATTTCAATAAGGATATACTCACCTTTTTCATCAGTTGCAAGTGAAGCCTTACCTCTGATAGGTCTTACTTTTGTTGAAATGTCAAAGTCAATTTCTCTTTCCATATCGTAGAGTTCAAACACTACGGGATATGTAACTGTTGTACCGTCGTTGCATGTTATCTTCATCATAGCAACAGGGTTTGTTTTATTCTGTGACTGATAAGCAACATAGTCACCTGCTCTGTCCTGAATTACACCACAGATATCATAAAGTTCAACAGTGCCACCATTTGTCATATCCTTATAAATACCGGTCATTGTTCTGCCTTCAGCCATTGTAATTGCAATATATTCTGCGCCTTTGTATGACTTCATTGAAGCAGTACCACGAAGGATTTTAAGATATGAAAGTTCAGGTTCTACCTCAACTTCTTTCTGTTCTTTTGCACCACATGACTCACATTCACGGACTGACACACCATTAACAGGTTTACTCCATTCACCCCATGAGTGTTCAACAGGAGCTACTACTGTATCTTCAAGTGTAATTTCATTGTTTCCTGTTTTGTCTGAGAAAAGTTTACTACATACTGAGCATGTATAATATTCAATATTACCTGCTGATACACATGTAGCCTTAACTTCATCAACAACAACCAAGTCATGCTCAACAACATTTACTGAAGCTTTCTTTGACACATAACCACAAACGCTGCATTCATAATGCATTTCGCCTTTTTCTGTACATGTTGGCTCACTCACAACCACCCATACAAGCGTATGTTCTTTCAAATCAAGTTGTTCATGACAATCTTCACACTCAAACCAATGATATGTTTTGTCTGAACTGTATTTTTCCGAAACATTAATGTGACCT
>JAZRNJ010000307.1:0-11608 GCA_045648125.1 Acutalibacteraceae bacterium | reverse complement strand
AACTGGGAGTAATTTTCAGCGAATATTTTGCAGGGGTCATTTGTGAATCGCCCCTACTTTTTCGCTTTAAACTTGTTTTTGTTTTTCATAGCCTCCCCTTGAAAATGCAAGGGGAGGTGTCTGCATTAGCAGACGGAGGGGATTTTTCATAGAAATTTATTCCCAATTTTTCCATACCTCAGGCTGGTATCCTATTGTTGCCTGTTTACCATTTCTTACAATAGGTGTTTTGAAAATTGCCTGATTCTCAAAAATCTTTTCTTCCTTATCACTTTCATTTGCAAGATACTTAATAAAAAGACTTTCATAAAGTTTTGATTTTTCATCAATCATTTCATCAAGACTCATTTTAAGTGCAGTTTTGATGTTTCTGAATTCACCCTGACTCATGGGATATTTTGAAATATCAATCATCTGTACCTTTATTCTGCGTTCCTTAAAATATCTTTCTGCTTTCTTTGTATCAAAACATTTCGGTTTTCCGTAAATCTGTATGTTCATATAAATACCTCACTAAAAATATTTTCCTTGATAATTATACCCTTTGGTGGTAAAATTGTAAAGAGAAAAATGTTTGGAGAAATTTTTATGCCCATTAAAATTAACATTCCCAAATATGCGCAGGTTGCAATGAAAGAACTTGAAACTAACGGTTTTGAAGCTTTCGTTGTAGGTGGTTGTGTCCGTGACAGTATTATGGGCAAAATTGCAAACGACTGGGATATGACAACCTCCTCCACTCCTGAAGAAACACTTGAAGTTTTCAAGAATTTCCGTACTATTCCTACAGGAATAAAACACGGCACAATTACTGTTTTAATAGATAAACAACCTCTTGAAATCACTACTTTCAGAATTGACGGAGAATATACTGACAACCGTCGTCCTGACAGCGTAAGCTTCACTCGTAATATCGAAAACGATTTATCACGCAGAGATTTCACAGTCAATGCAATGGCTTACAATGACACAGATGGAATTGTTGACCTTTTCGGTGGCATTGAAGATATAAAAAACAAAATCATCCGTTGTGTAGGTGACCCTGATAAAAGATTCCACGAAGACGCTCTGAGAATTATGAGAGCAATAAGATTTTCTGCAACACTTGGTTTTGAAATTGAAAAAGAAACTGCAGAAAGCATAAAAAGAAACAAACATCTGCTTCAGAACATTGCAAGTGAAAGAATAAGAGTTGAACTTGAAAAACTACTTCTCGGTGACGATGCAGAAAGAATACTTATTGAGTTTTCAGATGTTATTTTTGAAATTATTCCTGAACTGAAAGAAACTTTGGGAACTGAGCAAAATTGTCCTTACCATATTTATGATGTATGGCAACACATAGTAAAAAGTGTTGCAGTTTCAGAAAAAAATAAGCATGTTCGTCTTGCGATGCTTTTACACGATATTGCAAAACCTCAAATGAAAACAACTGATGAAAAAGGACAAGACCATTTCAAAGGACACGCTTCAGTCAGTTCAGATATCGCCTATAAAATTCTGAAAAGGTTAAAGTATGACAACAAAACAATTTCGGTTGTCACTAAATTAATTTTTCATCACGATGACAGACTTTACAATAATCCGCAGAATATAAAAAAACACGCCTCAAAACACGGCTTTGATTTTTTATATCTGCTCGACAAAGTTTCCCGTGCAGATATTCTTGCACAGACACCTGAAATGATTGACAGAATTTCTCTCTGCGATAATTATTTGAACGAACTGAAAAAACTTGAAGAAAAAAATGTGTGTCTCAGCATTTCAGACCTTGCGGTTAACGGAAACGATTTAATGAATTTCGGATTAAAAGGAAAAGAAATTGGTGAAACTTTAGAAAAACTTTTAGATAAAGTTCTGAAAAATGAAATTCAAAATTCAAAAGAATCTTTATTCAAATTTTTAATAAAGGAGAAATAAAATGAAATATAAAATTATATCTTTCTTCAAAAAAATAACAGCCGCAATCCTTACATTTTTCATATCATTTTGTGCAAACCAAACCCCCGCAGAACCAGCAATGCCCGATGCGAATTCTGTCACGGATTACGATACAGTTTCTGCAGACTACACGCTCAATATTGATGCTTCAGAAAAAGTAAGACAGATAAGTGATCTTCTTTTCGGAATTTTCTTTGAAGATATTAACTTTGCCGCTGACGGCGGTCTTTATGCAGAAAAAGTTGTGAACCGTTCTTTTGAATATACTGAACTTGCTGAAAATGACCAGCTTTACGGTTGGAATGTAGTAGGCAATCCTACTCTTGAAGTTAAAGTAAATGACAAGGAAAATGGTCTTAATATCAATAATACAAACTACATAATAATCTCAAACACAACTAATACTCCTGCAGGTGTTGAAAACAAAGGTTTTCTTGACGGAATGAGTGTTGATAAAAACGAAAAATATAATTTTTCCGTTTATGCAAAAGGTAACGGAAAACTCACAGTAAATCTTTGCGTTAACGGAAACATTATTTCAAGTGGTGAAATCACAAAAATTACAGACAAATGGGAAAAATATTCACTTACACTTTCTTCTGACATTGATGCTCACTCAGGCGTTACTTTACAGGTATTAGTTGACGGAACTGCATGTATTGATATGGTTTCACTTTTCCCTGAAAACACTTTCAAAAACCGCGAAAACGGAATGAGAAAAGATCTTGGTAAAATGCTTGAAGAACTTAACCCCCGCTTTCTGCGTTTTCCCGGTGGTTGTGTAATTGAGGGATACGATGAAGAAACCGCATACAGCTGGAAAGATTCCATCGGTGTTGATGAAAACGGAGAACCTCTTTATTTTAACGGTAAATACGGTGATGTTGCCGCAAGAAAACAAGGTATAAATCTTTGGACAAACATTGCCGCCACAGATGATCCCCTGCCTTGTTTTATGAGTTACGGTCTTGGCTTTTTTGAATATTTCCAACTTGCAGAAGATATCGGTGCTTTACCTGTCCCTGTAATAAACTGTGGTCTTTACTGTCAGATGCGAGGCAAGGGCGGTATCGACATGAACAGTGATTTGTTCAAAAGATATGTTCAGGATATGCACGACCTTGTTGAATTCTGCCGTGGTGATGAAAATACAAAATGGGGTAAAGTGAGAGTTTCTCTCGGTCATAAAGAACCTTTCCAACTCAAATACATCTGCATCGGTAATGAAAACGAAGGTGAAGTTTATTTTGAAAGATATCAGGCTTTTCTTGATTCTTTCAACAAAGCTAAAGAGGAAAATCCCGAACTTTATGAAGGTCTTGAGCTCATTTATTCTTCAGGTGCATTTGATGCTACGGGTGGTACAAATTATCTTCCCTCTTACGAGTTTGCAAAAGAATGGCTTGAAAAAAATCCTGATAAAACAATAAAAGATTTTGCAGGTGCGACAGACCAGCATTATTATAAAGAACCTGAATGGTTCCTTAAAAACACAGATTATTATGATGAAGAAAATTACAGACGTTTATCAGATGAAATGACAGACACAATTTACGGTGGTGGAATTCAGGTTTTCCTTGGTGAATATGCAGCACGTTCAAATACGCTCAGAGCAGCACTTGCTGAGGCTGCTTACATGACAGGTTTAGAAAGAAACGGTGACATTGTAAGAATGGCTGCTTATGCACCTCTTTTCGGAAATCTTACTGCAACTCATTGGTCACCCGATTTAATATGGTTCAATAATCATCAGGTAACAGGTTCAATCAACTACTACGTTCAGAAAATTTTCTCACTCAACCAAGGTACAGACCTGTATTCATCTGTTCTCAACGGTGCAAAAATTGAACAGAAAAATTTATCGGGCAGAGTTGGTGTAGGCACATGGTATACATCTGCTGAATTTGACAACGTAAAAATCGTTAACAACGAAACAGGCGAAACTCTCGGCAAAGATAATTTTTCAATTCCTGATTTCTGGTGGAAATGGGAAGATGTGAATGACAGCGATTTCATGGTAAAAAAAGGAAAACTTGTTCATACCACAACTGACATGAACTATTCAAACACAGGTAACGCTGCTTACTTCGGGAAAGATGAATGGACAAACTACACTTACACTGTCGAAGCTACAAAACTTGAAGGTTCTGAAGGATTTATAATTCCCTTTGCCGTTAAAGACAAAGACAACAACTTCTTCTGGAATCTTGGTGGTTGGGACAATACGGTTTCCTGTCTTCAGCAGGTTGAAAACGGAGTTAAAACAGGTCAGATTATCGGCACAGTGAAACCCTTCACTGCAGAAGTGGGCAAAACTTACGAACTGAAAGTTGCAATTAACGGCAGAAATGTAAAATGCTACGTTGACGGCGAACTTTACGTTGATTACACCACAGGTTCAGACTCAGAATCCGAAGCATATCAGGTGGTCTCTACAGATGAAACAGGCGACGTTATCATAAAACTTGTAAATGTAACTGACTCAAAGAAAACTTTTGCAATTGATGTTGCAGGTGCAGAAAACATTGAAAGCACAGCAACAGTTTATCAGGTTGCAGGAGACAGTCTCGGAAATGATAACATTCTTGGTGCAAAAGAAGACTGCATCATGGAAGAATTTACTGTAGACGGTTTCAGCGAAAAATTCAATTTCACAGCACCTCAGTATTCAGTAACAGTTATTAGACTTCATACAAAATAAAGTTAAACACCTGAAAAGAAACTAAAATCTTTTCAGGTGTTTTTTTGTTTAAATATTACATTTAATATTTCTGTATTATTGTCTTTGCTCTCAGAGACAAAATTCAACTCAATCTCTTCATTTATAAAAACAATAATTTTCAAATTCTCCAAAAAAACTTTTTTAAATCTCAGAGAAATTTTTACAGAACAAAGTTCTTTAATGAAAGTAATTTTATATCCGTTGATTTCAGGAATAAAATGCACATCACTTATCTGTGGATTTTTCTCAATAATGTTTTTCGTTTTAGCAAGAAAATCTGATAACAAGACCGCTCTGTCGTATTCAAATTTCCGTATCATTATGCTTTCACCGCATTCAGAAATTCTCGTATATTCTCAAATTCATAAGTAGGTTTAAATTCTGTGTCGGTTAAATCTTCTTTTTTTGCTTCGCCCGTGAATACAACTGCAGTTTCAACCCCTGCATTAATTCCACATGCAATATCGGTGTAAAGTCTGTCACCAACAACAATTGTTTCTTGGGTACTGAAGCCTGTCATCTGACGGCATACATCAACAATTTCTCTGTTAGGTTTACCAACGTAATAAGGCTGTTTTTTCACGGCACACTCAAGAAGTGCACATATTGCACCACAATCGGGAATGCTTCCGAAAGCTGTGGGACAACATAAATCAGGGTTGGTTGCAAGATATGTTACGTCTTTTGTGAGCAGAATCTCACAAGTCAAAGCACCTTTCTGATAAGTAAACTCGTTGTCAAAGCCTACGATAACACATTTAATGTCATCATCATTTTCTTCTGTTACATTGAGTCCGTAATCACGGAGTTCTTTCACAAAAGATTTTGTTCCACAGACAAAAATTTTATCATCAGCATGATTTTCTTTAAGATATTTACATGCAGCAAAAGATGCCGTAATAAAATTTGTTTCGTCTGTTTCAATGTTCCACTTCTTAAATTTTTCAATATAATCCTGACGGCTTTTTGTGGAGTTATTTGTAATATAAACTGCCTTTCCCCCAATTGAATTTATATATTCAATCAGTTCAAAAGTTCCGTCATAAATTGTGTTGTCAACAGCAATTGTGCCGTCAATATCAAATAAAAATAATTTCTTTTCACTCAGCATATTTTTACCCCGTCTTTACTTCTTTGCTCTTGCAATAAGTCCCCAGATTGCACCAATACCTGCACCGCCGAAAAGTCCGATAGCACATGACCACACCATGTTAAGGTCCATAAAATTAGCAACGGTAACTGCAATTAAAAGTCCTGCAAGAAAACCTGTTCTTATGTAGTTTACAAGAGGTTTTTTCAAAAAAATCCCTGCCTTCAATCATTTTATTGATTGTACCACAAAAGCAGGGATTTTTCAATCTGTTTTTTAAAGCCCAAAGCATTTTATTATAACGGCAGAAGTTATTGCACCTATTCCTGCCCATACAAGAGGAGAAAAAACTGAATAGACTCTTTTTCTTCCTTTTCTTGACCTGGGAGGACTTCCTGTATTCACTGCAATACTGTTTGCTTTTTCGCTGAGTTTCATATTGCTGACAGATGCATACTCAGGTTTCACAAAAAACAAAACCTTTTCGAAATATTCGCACCCCGGTTTACTGACTTCCACAACCTGATGATTAACCCCTTTTATCATAAAAACACTCACTTTCTGCTATAATCAAAAGTATTTTTTGCATAAATTTTAAAAATATACCTGTGTGGAAAAGTATGTGGAAAATGTTAAAAACTCTGTTGAAAAAGTTGTAAACGCCTTGATTTTACTTGACTTTTTCTGTTGAAAACTAAATGTTTAAAACTTTTTATGACATTATTTTACATTTTTTGTCATAAAATTTACTATTGACAAAATAGAACAAATGTTCTATTATATATGAACAAATGTTCTGTTTGAGGTGATAAAAATGAGTGACAGAGTTATTCTGCACTGTGACCTGAATAATTTTTTTGCATCTGTGGAATGTTTTCTCAATCCTGAACTGAAAGGAAAAAATGTCGCCGTATGCGGAAGTGTTGAAGAACGTCACGGTATTGTTCTTGCTAAAAATGAGGGTGCAAAAAAACTTGGCGTTAAAACAGGCGAAGCAATATGGGAGGCAAAAATAAAATGTCCTGACCTTGTAACTGTTCCTCCTCATTACGACCAATACGTTATTTTTTCAAAAAAAGTAAAATCAATTTACGAAGAATATACTGATATGGTTGAACCGTTCGGAATTGATGAATGTTGGCTGGATATTACAGGAAGCCGTCAACTTTTCGGTGACGAAATAAAAATTGCAGAAGAACTTCGCACACGTGTAAAAGAAGAAACAGGACTTACTATTTCCGTTGGCGTCAGTTTCAATAAAATTTTTGCCAAACTTGCAAGTGATATGAAAAAACCTGACGCAGTAACACTTCTTACAAAAAATGATATGAAAACAAAAATCTGGTGTCTTCCTTGCAAAGACCTTTTAGGGGTGGGAAGGTCAACGTCACATGAATTTGAAAAAATTGGTATAAAAACAATTGGAGACCTTGCCCGAATGCCTCGCGATACCATGAAAAAACTTTTCGGGAAATCAGGTCTTACACTTCACGATTATGCAAATGGTATTGATTTTTCGCCTGTTCTTAAAGAAAGTGAAGTTCCTCCTGTCAAGAGCGTAAGCCGTGGAATCACCTGCAAACGTGACCTTTACTCTGCAGAAGAAATTTCTCCCATTGTATTTTCACTCAGCGAAAAAGTTGCTCATAACCTCAGAAAAAATGATTTTTACGCAACTACGGTACGTGTTGCACTCAAGGATAACCACCTTGTAACACGTGAATTTCAGCAAAAATTAAGAACGCCTGCGAGAGCCGCAGACGTTCTTGCAAAAAATGCTATGGAATTAATAAGAAGAAATTATTTTTTTAACTTGCCTGTCCGTGCAGTAACTGTTTTTGCAGGTAATTTAGTAGGAGACAAATTTTCCTGTCAGATGTGCCTTGACGAGGATTATGATTACCTTGAAAAAATCGAAAAACTTGACACGTCAGTTGATTTGTTACGCGAAAAATTCGGCGACAAAATTATCGTCAGAGCTTCTTCAATTCCACTTACGGAAGGTGAACGAATACGTTCAGCCTTTCCGTCTTTTCATCCTGAAATTTAGGCAGACGTGAATCAAACCCATCACGCCTGACAAATGATAATTTTCTCTCTGCCTAAGCCATCAGCTGTCTTACAACATTTTCGCAGTCTTCAGGAGACATGATTTTCGGAACGGGATAAAGTGGATTACCCTCTTTAAGTGCACGTTCAACAATTGTAGGAATATCTTCTTCCTTAATCTGTTCAAACTTTGTGGGTATTTCCATACGTTTTTCCATTGCTTTGATTTCAGCAATGAAAGCTTTTGCTTTTTCTTCATTTGTTTTAAGGTCTTTACCTATACCTGCAATATCTGCAAGTTTTGCCAGAGGTTTATAAGCTTTCTTACCATAATATTCAAGAACATAAGGCAGAATAACTGCATTAGCAAGGCCGTGAGGAACTCCGTACAGACCTCCAAGCTGATGAGCAATGCAATGGACATAACCGACATAAGCTCTTGTAAATGCAACACCTGCGTAGAAAGAGCCAAGAAGCATATTGTTTCTTGCCTCGATATTTTTGCCATCATTATATGCTGTTTCAAGATTTTCGAAGATAAGTTTTACTGCATCTTCAGCATTTTTTCTTGTGTCCTTTGTGTTACTGCCGCCTATGTATGCTTCAACAGCATGTGTCAGTGCATCAAGACCTGTTGTTGAAGTAATTTTCTGAGGCAGACCTGTAGTAAGTTTTGGATCAAGAGCAGCATAAAGAGGACGGATTTTAGGTGAATTTATTGCAGATTTTTCATGAGTTTCTTCGTCTGTGATAACTGCTGCTACTGTAGTTTCAGAACCTGTACCGGCAGTTGTAGGAACTGCAATAAGCAGAGGTAATTTTTTTCTCACATGGAAGAGACCTCTCATTGAATTGATTGATCTGTCGGGGTTTGAAATTCTCGCACCTGCACCCTTTGCACAATCCATAGGAGAACCGCCACCAAATGCAATAATTGCCTCACAACCATTTGCAATATAACAATCCTTTGCATTTTCAACATTTCCGATTGTCGGATTTGGCTGAACATCGCTGAAAACAGAAACCTTGATTCCGTCTTTTTTGAGTTTTTCAACGAGTCCGTCAATCAAACCAAGATTTTTAAGCCCGTTATCAGTAACAATAAGAACGCTTTTTTTGTTATTTACTTTAAGTACATCGGAAATTTCAAGAACGCTGTCTTCTCCTGTTACAAGCTTTGGTTGAGACCAATCAAGTAAATAACTTCCCATTTTCATACAGAACTGAAACACTCTGCAATAAACTTTGTTATTTCTGAACATGACTATACACCTCCACAATATGTGTATATTATTACATAAATTTTTCCATTTTTCAACTAAATATTGAAAAATATTAATTGAATATTTTTTTTGGTTATATTATAATGATATGGAGGTGATATTATGCCCGGAAAACTTAAATTTTCACCCAAAGGGTTTCTTGACTTCTTCGGTAAAAAAATTTTTGAGATTGCACAAAATCAAAACCATAAACTTGAACTGACAGGGTACAAATACAAATCAGATAAAATCCCCCATGAATTTGACGGATTCAGGATTGTACATCTTTCTGATATGCACAACTGTGTTTACGGAAATGAGGCCGATAACCTGCTGAGAAAAGTTAAAAATAACAAACCTGACATCATTGTAATTACAGGTGACTCCTTTGATTCAAGAAGACGTCAGTATTTTGACTCTCTGCATATAATTAAAAATTTAACTTCAATTGCACCTGTATATCTGGTCACAGGAAATCACGAGGAACTTTCACCTGATCTGAAAAAAATTTTTCTTCCACAGATAGAAGATAGTGGTGTTAACTTTCTTGACTGTGAAACAATAGAATTGAAACGTGGTAATGCTTCGATTTATCTCAGCGGTATCTCTGATTTCACTTCTTTTGCAATAGAAATGGGACTTCTTCAGAAAGCACTTGATAAAAATTTAGATTGTGAAGAACTTGACGCAATGAAAGATGCTTTCCGAGAAAAACTTGCGTCTTTTTCTGCTAAAAAAACTGACGGTTTTAACATTCTTCTTTCTCACCGTCCCGAAATGAACGACGCATATTTTTCAAACAAATTTGACCTTGTTTTCTGTGGTCATGCTCATGGTGGTCAGTTCAGAATTCCTCCTATAGGAGCAATTTATTCGCCCGGTCAGGGATTTCTGCCCAAATACAGCGAAGGTCCTCACCTTTTTGGAAATACCACAATGATTGTAAGCAGAGGTCTCGGCAACAGTTCATTCCCTTTAAGAATCAATAACCGTCCACAGATTATAGTTTGTGAACTTCATAAGTAATAAGAAATCCCCGTTCTGAATAAAATTTCAAAACGGGGGTGTTTTTTTGAAAAAATTTTTTGCTTGTCTGATTGCACTTTTAACACTTCTTCTTTCGGGATGTGTTCAAAAAGACCTTGTTGATATTTACCTTTTTTCAGAACGGTTTTCAAAAAACTGTCAGAATTTCAGAATTGATACAGAAAATCTTGTTGCGAAAGAAGAAAGTGATATTCTGAAATTCCCCTTCGTTTTCAACGACAAATTTCTGTTGACAGTAAACGTAAATGAAGAAACATTTCTTATCACATCTTTTTCTCTCACATACATGCACGATAAAAAAGAAAAACTTACGGATAAAGATTTTGCTTCTTTTCTCAACATTGCAGATTGCGCCGTCAGGTCTTTTACAAAGCTTGAAAATACTGATGAAATTTTTGACGGACTTAAAATAAAAAACAAATCTGATGTTCTGAAAATTAATCACACATCTTTTGAGAAAGGTTTTTATAAATATTCCTTTGTTTCAGATGAAATAGGTTTTTATTTTACCGCATCGACTGAAAGAAGATAAAAAAATAAATAAAACTGTTGAGAAATCTGCAGAATGCCATTTTTTGAACCCCGAAGATGTACAAAAGTACCTCGAGAGGGTCAGAAAATGGCAAATATATGCTAAAAATGGCTGATACTCAATGTATCAGCCATTTTCGTGTAAAACTTATAATTTAAATTTATTACTTAGGTTTTTCATGTCAATAAATTTTGCATATATGCTTATGCGGGTTTATCGACAGTTTTTTACCAACCGAAGTTTGTGTAAGTAACAGTTGTTGAAGCTGAAAGAGTTGCTTCTGAACCGTAAACTTTTGAAATTTCAGCACTTGCATCCCAAGAAATAACAAGTTTTGTGATTTCACCTGTTGCAGCATCAATTGTTGCAACAACTTTACCGTTGTTTGATTTTTCGTACATTGTAAGGCTGGGTGCGATATCATCAAGTGCATCATAAGTAATGAGAGCTGTCTTGTGGTCGTAACCGCCTCTGTCTGTTGAACCTACGCAGATACCTGATTTGTCGATAGGTGAGTTATTCTTAGCGTTTTTGCCGCCTTCTGTCTGGCTTGTACCTGCTTTGATACCACTGATTGTGATAACATAGTTTGAACCACTCTTAACAGCTGTTGCTTTTGCTACATCTGCTGCTGCAAGTGTGCTCTTCTTGAGGAAATCACCACATGTATCATCATTTGTGTTTGTGCCTTTTTTAACTACTTCTTCAAATTTGTTTTCAGCACCAATACCAAGGAATTTGAAAACTTCACCCTTGAATGCTGAAAGAACAGCACCTGCTTTGTAACCATTGTTTGTTGCAGATCTTGTCTTTGTGTAACCGGGTTTTTCAGCTACAACTTTAGCAGTTGCATCCTGATAGTATTTAAGAACTTCTGCTGTTGTCCATTTTGAAGGATCTTCAACTGCTGCAGGTTTTTCTTCTTTAGCAGGTTTATCTTCTTTAGCGGGAAGTCGGAGGCCAAG
>JAZRNJ010000306.1:0-6902 GCA_045648125.1 Acutalibacteraceae bacterium | reverse complement strand
AACACTGCTCAGTCTGTGAAGAAGTTATTATCAAGCAGGAAGTTCTCCCTGAACTCGGACACAGTTATGATAAAAAAGTAACTAACCCCACATGTGACGAACAGGGCTTTACTGTTTACACTTGTAAAAATTGTGGTGACGACTACGTTGCAGATTATGTTGATGCAACAGGACACACAGTTGTGGCTGATAAAGAGAAAGCACCCGATTGTGTAAACACAGGTCTTACAGCAGGTTCACATTGCTCAGACTGTGGCAGAATTCTTGTTGAACAGGAAGTAATTCCTGCACTCGGTCACACAGAAACAGTTATTCCTGCAAAACCTGCAACATGTACAGAAAACGGTAGCACAGAAGGACTCTATTGCTCAGTCTGTGATGAAAGAATTGTTGAACCTGAAACTGAAAAAGCAACAGGACACAATTACAGAAAAACAGTAACTTCTCCCACTTGTGAAGAAAAAGGTTACACAGAATATATCTGTGTAAATTGTAACGACAGTTATAAAGGTGATTATTTTGATGCAATCGGTCATGCAGAAGAAATTCTTCCTGCAAAAGAACCTGACTGTGAAAACACAGGTCTTACAGAAGGCAGATATTGCTCAACTTGTGGTGACATTCTTGTTAAGCAGGAAGTGATTTTTGCAAAGGGACATAAAGAAATAGTTCTCCCTGCAGTAGCACCTACATGTACACAGATAGGTCTCAAAGAAGGCAGATATTGTACGGTTTGTGAAAAAACTACTGTAGAAAGGGAAATTATCCCTGAACTCGGTCACAAAGAAGTAATTGATGAAGCAAAAGCACCTGACTGTGAAAACACAGGTCTGACAGAAGGCAAACATTGCTCAGTCTGTGAAGAAGTTATCGTTAAACAGGAAGTAATTCCTGAACTCGGTCACAAAGAAGTAATTGATGAAGCAATTCCTGCTGACTGAGAAAACCCAGGCCTCACAGAGGGTAAGCACTGCTCAGTCTGTGAAAAAGTTCTTGTCAAGCAGGAAGTAACACCTGCTCTCGGTCACAAAGAAGTAATTGACGAAGCAAAAGAACCTGACTGTGAAAACACAGGTCTCACAGCAGGTAAACATTGTGATGTTTGTGGTAAAGTTCTTGTTAAACAGGAAGTAATTTCTGCAAACGGTCATAAGGCTTTAAACGAAATTGAATGGGAAATTTCTGATGATACACACTCAAAAACCTGTCCCGATTGTAATAAGGTTCTTGTTTCAGGTGAACACGAGTTTGTATGGAAAGTTGACTCAGCTTCAACCTCATGTGTAGAGGGTGGTACAAAGCACGAAGAATGTACAGTCTGTGGTGAAAAGAGAAACGAAGGCACACCAATGGACCCCGGTGCACATACAATTGTTAAGGCAGAAGCAAAAGAACCTACTCATACAGAAGACGGTAATGAAGAATACTTTATCTGTTCTCTCTGCGACAAAGTGTTTGAAAACGCAGAAGGAACAGTTGAGGGTGAACTTTCAGCATTTATAATTCCCGCTTCAGGACATGATGATGTGTCAGCAAAAGCATGGGAAACAGACGGAAAATCTCACTTCAAAACATGCTCATGCGGTGTTGTTATTGTAAAAAAAGACCACGTTGAAGAAATTGACGAAGCAGTTCCTGCAACATGTCTTGAAACAGGTCTCACAGAAGGTAAGCACTGCTCAGTCTGTGAAAAAGTTCTTGTTGCTCAGACAGAAACAAAGGCTCTCGGTCACAGTTACGTAGCAGGAGATGTTACACCTCCTACATGCACGGAAGAAGGTTTTACTACATACACATGTTCAGCTTGTGATGCTTCAAAGAAAGACGATGTAGTTAAAGCAAAAGACCATACAGAGGGTGAATGGACTGAAGAAACATCTGCAACATGTGAATCAGAGGGTGTAGAAAAACTTTACTGTATGTATTGCGATGCAGTTCTTGATACAAGAAAAACAGAAAAACTTGCTCACACATTCGGTGAGTGGGAAATTGTTGCAGAAGCAAGTTGCAATGAAGACGGTAAAAAGGTAAGAGAATGTACTTTCTGTGACGAAACAGAAGAGGAAATTATCCCACGTTCAGGTCACATAAACGGCACTCCCGTAATCGAAAATGATAAACCTGCCACATGTAAGGCTGACGGCTCATACGAGTTGGTAATTTACTGTGAAGTTTGTGGTAGTGTGGTTTCACGCACAACGGGTATCCGTCCCAAACTCAACCATGTTGAAGTAACTAATAAAGCACTTGAACCTACATGTAAATCTGAAGGTCTTACAGAAGGTAAGTATTGTAAGAACTGTGGAGAAGTGCTTGTTAAACAGGAAACTATTGAAAAAGTTCCTCATAGCGAGGTAACTCTTGAAGGCAAAGAACCCACATGTACAGAACCCGGTCTCACAGAAGGTAAGTATTGTACTGTATGCGAGACAACTACCGTTCCTCAGAAGAAACTTTCTGCTTTGGGTCATAAATATGAAAAGACTATAATTCCTGCTACATGTGAGGAAAACGGTTACACAAAATACACTTGTGAAAACTGTGATGATATAAAGGTAGATAACATTATCACAGCACCCGGTCACACAGACGGTGAATGGGTTGAAACAACACCTGCAACATGTAAAGAAGAGGGTGTAGAAACTCTTTACTGTGCAAACTGTGGCGTAGTACGTGATACAAGAAAAACAGAAAAACTTGCTCACACATTCGGTGAATGGGAAATTACTGAAGATGCAAGTTGCGATGAAGACGGTAAAAAGGTAAGAGAATGTACTTTCTGTGACGAAAAAGAAGAGGAAATTATTCCTAGACTTGGTCACAAAAAAGCAACTTCTGAAACAAAAGTTATCAGAACTTCAACCTGTAAAGAAGAAGGCTCATACGAAATAGTAACTTATTGTTCTTGCGGTAAAGAAATGTCACGTGTTACCGAATATCTTCCCAAACTTGCTCACAGAGAAGAAGTAACTGAAGGTAAAGAGGCTACATGTACAACACCCGGTATGACAGCAGGTAAAGTATGTCTCAATTGCGGTGAAGTAACTGAAGAGCCGACAGAAATTCTTGCACTCGGTCACACAACAGTAGTTGACGAAGAAGTTAAGGCTACTTGTACTGAAACAGGTCTCACAGAAGGTTCACATTGCTCAGTCTGTGAAGAAGTTTTTGTTAAGCAGGAAGTAACAGATGCACTTGGTCACACAGTAGTAACTGACGAAGCAAAAGCACCTGACTGTGAAAACACAGGTCTGACAGAAGGTAAACATTGCTCAGTCTGTAAAAAAGTTCTTGTTGAGCAGGAAGTAATTCCTGAACTCGGTCATAAAAAAGTAACTGACAAAGCAGTTGATGCTACATGTGAAGAAACAGGTCTCACAGAAGGCTCACATTGTGAAAATTGTGGTGAAGTATTTGTAAAACAGGAAGTAACAGATGCTCTCGGTCATGATTACAAATCAGTTGTAACTCCTCCCACAGCAGATGAGGAAGGCTACACAACTATTACATGTTCACGCTGTGACTATGAAAAAGTTACTGATAAAACACCTGTAATCAGATATACAGTTACAGGTACAGTTACAGGCTTCAAGGGTGAAATCGGTGAGACTATCACAATTGAACTTGTAAGAAAAGGCGAAACAGAAGCTGCTTACGCAATTGAAGTAACTGTAACAGGCGATACAGTAGAATATACTGTAGAAGATGTAAAACCCGGTGACTACATTGTCCGTGTTGCAAAGGCAGGTCACATAACACAAACCTATGATTTAAGCGTAAATAAAGACGAAAGCCTTGACCTTAAACTTATTCCTAACGGTGGTGTGACAGGTAAAGTAACAACCTTCGGCAGTGAAACAGATGAAACCATAATCACTCTTGTAAAAGAAGGCGAAACTGAAGCAGCTTACACAATTACTGTAAACGAATACACAGTTTCAGGAGAAACTTGCATTGCAGAATATTCTCTTGAAGGTGTTGAACCGGGTGAATACACACTTTACGTTTCAAAGAAAAACCACGTTACAAGAGAGTACAAAATTACAGTAGCTGAAGAAAAAACAGCCCTTGACCTTAAAATTCATCTTCTCGGTGATGTTACAGGTGATGGTAAAGTAAACACAGTTGACGTTGCACGTGCAAACTCTCATGCAAAGAAAGTTCAGTTCCTTGAAGGCTATGAACTGCTTTGTGCAGATACAAACTTTGAAGGAGAAGTTAAAGTCAATACAGTTGACGTTGCAAGAATCAACTCTCACGCAAAGAGAGTAAACTACCTCTGGTAAAAGAATTTATTATTCCCTGTTAAAAAGGGTGATAAACACTAACTTCATATAAAGTTTTCAAAAAATACTTGATTTTTGAAAAATATATGATAGAATAGGTGTATAAATGAAAAGGGAGGTTACGAACAATGGCTTATATCATCAATGACGAATGCATTTCTTGTGGCGCATGTACAGCAGAATGTCCCGTAGAGGCTATCTCTGAAGGCGCAGATAAGTATGTTATCGACGCAGACGCTTGCATCGATTGCGGCAGCTGTGCAGATGCTTGTCCCGTAGGCGCTCCTGAACAGGCATAATTGAATTTTAAAAAGAAAAAACCGGACTATCTGTAAAAAGGTAGTCCGGTTTTTGCATTGTCATCGCACCGATTAAACTTCACGAATGACCCGTAATAAAATTTTACAAAAAAATAACGGCTACATCGTAGGGGACGGGTCTCCCGTCCCATCTGAATTTTGAGATAATAGATAAAAGATAATATTGAATAGATAATAAAATTAATGGTTAACATCGGCTCCCTTGTGTAAAGGAAGCTGTCAAAATCTGTGATTTTGACTGAGGGATTGTTTAAGTAAAAATCAATATACAGGTATTTTACATTTTTTGTACCGATTAAACCTCGTAGGGGTCATTCACGAATGACCCGTAATGAATTTTCATGAAACCTGACGGGCAATTCATGAATTGCCCCTACGAAGACACATATAAATTATAATTTATCCGTGCATTAATTGTTGTATCGTGGGGGAACCGTTTCTCCTCCCGCAAGGTTTCATGAAATTTTATTCGGGACGGGAGACTCGTCCCCTACGTTGTTTCAATCGGTGCAATAATTCAGTGGGTTATGTCGGCATGTTTGACAGGTCATGTTCTTCTTTCACAGCTTTCGGGATGTATACAAGTTCCTTTTCCTCATTTTCACGCATTACTTCCTCGATATCGTAAGAAGCAGGTTTTTTTGGAGGCTTATTTTTACCATAATAAGAATTATTATAAAAATTGTTTTTTGTTCCATACTTTCCTCCTTTTTTCTCATCGGAAAAGGAGGAAGGCGTTCTTCTCTTCTCTTTATATAGCTCTATCTCTTTCTCTTTATCTTTCTCTATCTCTGGTGGAAAATTTCCGCTGTTTTGCGGAAAATTTCCGTTTTCTGATTTATTTTTTCTTTTTCTTGCTGCATCTTTTGTTTCCGAACCGATACAGTCTTCAAGTGCAGTTATGTAATACTTATTTTCGTCCTTTTTTTCTATTGCACCGAACTTAATGAGCGTTTCAAGTGTCATTTCAACAATGCTTGTGTCCTCGTCAATTGCAATTGCAAGTTCCTGCTCAAATGTGGGCAGCATGTTTTCATAATAAATATATCCGTCGTTTTCAAGGGCATGAAGTTCAATTTTCAGGAAAGTGAGTATCATCTTTTCCCCCTGCGGGAATGTACCGAGAATTTTTATCATCTTCTGATTGAAGAAATCCTTTTTAAGTTTCAGCCAATAATATCTTTTGTTTTCACTCATATAAAAAACTCCTTTCTACATATACCGAGAACTGAGCCTTTTCTGGAGTGGTTTTGCTCCATTTTTACAAAAAATTCATAAAAAAATAAAAAAATTCCCGGATACCGTTATGATATCCGGGAAAATTCATTTAATCAATTATTTCATTTTAACTTTGAAGCACTTGATTTCGAAGGGGTTAGCAGTGAATGAAAGAACATTTCCTGAGAATGTATCAACAGGAACATCGTTTCTTTCAAGAAGGTCACATTCTGAAACCTCTGCGATTTCACCGAAGAGTTCTGCAGTAACATCTGTTCTTCTGCCTGTCTTTTCAACAAAACGAACGATGAATGCATCTTCATCTTCACATTTCTTAACTGCCTCAAGAGTAACGTTATCAGCAGAAACTGCGATGAATGACTTGTTTGTGTCACCCTTAGCGTCAGCAGAAATTTCAACTGCTGTCATGGGATTGTTGATTTCAAGTCCTCTTGTGATTGTGTCTGCATCTTTCCAGTTACCTGCATGAGGATAGAGTGAATATGTGAAGTAGTGGTCGCCTCTGTCTGACTGCGGGTCGGGATTCATGGGAGCTTTGAGAAGTGTGATAATCATTCTCTGTTTGTCCACTTCATAACCGTACTTGCAATCGTTGAGGATTGTAAGACCGTAAGCATCTTCTGACATATCAATAAAGTTATGTGCTGAAACTTCAAACTTAGCCTTATCGTAAGGATTGTGGCGGTAGTTTGAGTTTTCAATTGTAGCATAAGCAATATCTCTTGTGTATTTTGATGCCTTGATATCAACGTCGAAGCCAACCTTAAGGAGTTTTTCCTGTTCGTGCCAGCTGATGAATGTATCGAAGTCGATTCTGTCAAGGTCGTTATAGATGATAAGGTTCTGCTTAACAAGTGACTTGTTGATTTTCTTTTCGATTGAAAGAACTGTGAATACGTCACCTTCTGCTACTGCAGTTACTTTACCTGCTTCTGTATCGAATTCACGGTCAACATAAGTTGCAACGATATCCCATGCATCGTATTTACCGGGAAGGTCTTCGTAAAGTCTGAATACGTTACCTTTGCCTTCAAGAACTTCACGGTTGTTGTTCTTA
>JAZRNJ010000305.1:0-8775 GCA_045648125.1 Acutalibacteraceae bacterium | reverse complement strand
ATCTTTGATTGTGATAAGCCCTTTAAGGTGACCGTTTTTGTCTACGAGAGGGAGCTTTTCAATCTTATGCTTCATAAGAATCTGCTGAGCTTCATCAAGAGTTGTGTTTTCATGTGAAGTGACAAGATTTTCTTTTGTCATAACTTCGCTGATTTTAACATTGTAGTTTGTCATGAAGCGGAGATCACGGTTTGTAAGAATACCTACAAGTTTACCTGCTTCATCACATACGGGAATACCTGAAATGCTGAATTTTCTCATAAGGTCGTCAGCATCCGAAACAAGGTGATCGGGAGAAAGGAAGAAGGGATTTGTAATAACGCCGTTTTCTGAACGTTTTACTCTGTCAACCTCTGAAGCCTGAACTTCCATAGGAAGATTCTTGTGAATAACACCGATACCGCCTTCACGTGCGATAGCAATAGCCATTTTTGACTCTGTAACAGTATCCATTGCAGCTGTCATCAACGGGATGTTAAGTGTTATGTTTTTAGCAAGAGTTGTTTTTGTGCTTACATCACTGGGAAGGATATCTGACTTTCTCGGAATGAGAAGAACATCGTCAAAGGTAAGACCTTCCTTTAAAAACTTTTCTGAAAATTCCATACTCTCTTTTCCTCCTTTATCTTTTTCAGCACACCTGTGCCGATGGGTACGGTTTCTTATTAAAAGACATTATAACATTTTTACCTACAGTTTTGCAAGATATGTTTCAAAAAAAAATGACGATGTATTGAACTTTTTAAGGGAATTAGTTGTTAAAATTGCTATGCTGTCATAATTGAAACCACTACCGTAATATCATCACGCCGTTCAACCTGAGTTTTTGTGCATACCGTACCTGCAATTTTCTGAGCAAGAATATCAGGATTTGATTTGTTGAATTGTTCTATTTCAGAAATTATCCAGTCTGTTTTCCCGTTGGTAACCCCGTCCGAAACCATAACAACCACATCTCCCTTTGAAAGCATATACGTTTCTTTTGCAAAAGAAACGTCTGCAAGAATGCCCGCAGGCAAAGAGGAAGCCTCCACAACAAAGCATTTTCCGTTTTTTCTTACAAAGGAAACTGCAGCACCCGCTTTGTAAAACTCTACCTTTCCTGAAAAAAGATTAAACTTTGCAGCATCAATCGTGGCAAGAGATTCATTTGTGGATTTCATTTCAAGAACCGAATTTACAATTTTCAGTGCATTGTCGAAACTTACGGAGTTTTCCGTAAGTCCTCCGAAATATTCAGCCGTCATTGCAGCATCAACTGCAGCTCTGCCACCTGTACCCATACCATCGGAAAGTATTATTGTCCTGTTACCGAATTCATCTGAAAATTCTCTCAGACAATCTCCGCAAATAGGTGACTCCTCACTTGATAACTGAATTTTACCAACTTTCATTTTCATCCATGGTCTTTGCCTGAAAGTAACAACTGTACCTGTGTCGGTAAATTCAATTTCCGGGTCTGAAAATTTTCTGAGAGATATTTTTTCAATTTCCTCTTTTAGTTTTTTTCTGTCCGTTTCCCTGTCAATTTTTTTGCAATATGCTTTTATTGTCATGTGTCCTTCTGTCTCTACGATGCATAAAGCCTTTGTACATCTTATAGAAAAAGAATTAAAAATGTCTTTGACTTTCGGAGATAATTCATTATCAACCATGGTGCATTTGCTGAAACTCTTTGAAAAATCTTTTAAAATTTCACTCATACAATTCATCTGTGAAGTCACAAGTATTCTTTTTTCATCAAGTGAAATTTCTTCTCTCAGTTTTTCATCATACTTTCTGAAATTATTCGTAAACGACTCCTGTATAAACAGACTTTTTACACATTTGCTCAGAAAAAGTTTTGCAAAAGGAGTTGCTTCATATTCACCACTCTCCCGATAATTTTTGGTCAACTCCTCAAAACCTCTTAACGTATACTGAAAACCATTGTTCCAGCATTTTTCTCTGCTTTCACATTCACTGCAGACTTCCTGCCTTACACGGCAGAAAATATTTTTATCGTAAGTTGTATCAATCTTTTTAAGGTCTTCAGAAATTTTGTTCATCCCCTGACACACCGATGTTACGGTTTCTGCAGTTTTTGAAAGTTTTTCTGAAATATCTTTTCTGTATGTACTCTCCTGCAGACTTGTTTTTCCTTCTCTGAAAACAACAGCCCACTTTCTGTAAACTTTTTCAGGAATTACAACAAATATAATTGATGAAAAAACTGCACATATTATATTCTGAAATATGTGCAGGTCTCCTGCAAACAATTCCGTTGCTGAAAAAGTAAGCAAAAAAGAAAGTGCACATCCCAATTTCCCAAGAGGAGAAAAAACTCCCGAAACTGTCCCTGCAAGAATCAGAGGCACTATGTTATATCCGTCTGACATTGAACAAGAAAGAGCTGTAGCACTTGCACATGCACAAAAACCACCACCTGAAGAAGATGTGATATGTGCCATAACAAGCACAACAAAAAACACTATCGGTAACACAGGATAAAATCCGAAAAACTCAAAACCGCCAAGGGATGCAATCACCGTAGCAAAACAAAGGTAAAAACACGGCATTTCTCTTGCCGAAAAAATTTTCTCTCCTCTTTGCAAAATAATATCTGCTACTCTTTTATAAAAGAAAACCGAAACACCTGCAACTATTCCCTCTGCTGCAAAACTTATAATTTCTTCAAAACCTCCTCTTGCAGGTAAAGTTACTGCAACGCCTGTAAAAAAGCAGACAAGAAAGCAGACTGCTGTTTTTACAAACCAGATTTCCCTTAATTTAGAATTTGTATTCAGTACACGACTTCTTATGAGCCACAAAGAAAATGCACAGACTATATATCTGAAAAGATAAACACCCGACTGTGAAAAAAGGAAGCCTATACTTGTCCCGATAAATGCAAAAAAAGAAAAAGTAGCAGACAAAGCCATAACAAGTGCAAATCCGAAGGGGTACAAAGTCTCAAACACAGAGCCTTGTCCGAGCAGAACAGAAAGGATTATAACTCCTGCACCCTGAGAAATAAGTTTTCCATTAATTTTCACTGTTGATTTTTTGTTTTTCAGAATTTCAGCAGTTTTGATATTTTCCATTTTATACAACTCCTTTTTAAAAAGTGTACTATTCACAAAAAGAAAAAAACGTCACACTCTGCTGTAACTATTGAACGAAAAAGATATTTATTTGTACTTTATATGAAAATGATGCGATTTCCTTGCAAACAAAAGGTTTTTATGATAAAATAGTGTGAATATTTATGTGTAAGGATTTATGAAAAATGAGAAACAACGAGAAAGAAAAGAATCAGATACCCGAAGACCTTGTAATAGGCAGAAACGCAGTCCTTGAAGCCATCAATAATAACAGAACAATTGACACTCTTTTTGTAGCCAAAGGAGAAAGAAGCGGTTCTGTTGCAACAATTCTCCGTGCATGTAAAGACAGACAAGTTGTAATAAAAGAAGTCGACATCAAAAAACTTGACTATATGTGCTTTAATGCAAACCATCAGGGTGTTGCAGCAAGATGTGCAGTAAAAGAATACTCAAGTGTTGAAGATATATTCAGACTCGCCGAGGAAAGAAACGAAGCACCCTTCATCATTATCTGTGATGAACTTGAAGACCCTCACAATCTCGGAGCAATAATCAGAACTGCAGAAATTGCAGGTGCTCACGGAATAATAATTCCGAAAAGAAGATCTGTTTCTCTTTCTTTTGCTGTGGGCAAAACATCTGCAGGTGCAGTTGAATATGTTCCCGTCGCAAGAGTAGGAAATCTTGCAGCCGAAATTGACGCTCTCAAAGAAAGAGGTGTCTGGATTTACGGTGCAGACATGAACGGTGAAAACTGGTGCTCCGTTGATTACAGCGGACCTTGTGCCCTCGTTGTAGGCTCTGAAGGAAAAGGTATCGGCAGACTCATCAAAGAGAAATGCGATTTCCTTGTAACCCTTCCTATGAAAGGAAAAATCACATCACTTAATGCATCTGTAGCAGCAGGTATTATGATGATGGAAATATCAAGGCAAAGAAGCAATATAAAAGCGAAGTAAAGGAGGATTAATGTGACTGACAAAACAGAGAACGCTGATTTTTTCGACAAAGATATCGAAAAATACAAAAAAAAATATGGTTCATACGAAGATGATATAAACGACTCTGATTTTGTTAATGAGTTGTTTGAATCCTCTGACGGAAAGCCCATTACTGACTGGTCAATGGACGATATCAACAAACTTATAAATGAAGTTGACAATCTTCCTGACCTTGAAGAAGCAGGAGAAGAATTCAGCTTTGACAGATATGAGAAATATGCAGAACCTGAAAAGCCATCTTCCTTTAAAGCAAAAAAAACTGAAAAAGAAGATACCTTTGACGAAGGTGCAGTTTATTTTTCACCGAAATATAAAGATTCCCTTGTTTCCAAATATGAGGCTGCTTCTCCCGGAGAAGAAAAAGCCGAAGGACCTTCATTACTAAGAGATTTTTCTTCAGTTGAAGGAAATATCAACGAAGCACGTGTTGACGGTGAATTCCGTGAAATAGATGAAAGTCTCGGCGTTGATGGTTCTGAACAGACAGAAGTGGTTTATGACGGAACTTTTGACAGAGGAGATTATCTTAAAATCAAAGATATTTTCAAAAATTCCAAAATCCTCAGCAAAAGACGTGCCGAACGTGCAGAAGTAAGAGAAACTGCTTTTGAAAGTGTAAAAGAAAAATACGGTGAAGCTGTTTTTGATGCAAGAAAAAAAGAAGCAGACTTCAATGAAATTCTCAGACGACAGAAAACTGTTGAAAAGAAAAAAGAAGAACAGGAAAAAGTTTTAAGAGAAAAGAAGTTTGACATTGACAGCGAAGATTACATTGTAGCTGCAACACCAAAAGAAGAAGATCTTCCCGTAAAAGAAAAAAAGGAAATAAGTGATACAATTTTCATCAGCGAACTTTCTCATTTTGAAGAAATCGCAAAAGAAAACACATCTTCCGAGGAAGAACTTTCTCAGACAAAAGTAATCGGCGATATGCCCGAACAGCATAACACAAGAAATATTTATATTACACCTCAAAGCAGAAAAGCAAACGACGACCAGATAAGATTTGAAGGTTTTCCCGAAGAAGAAGACTTCGATCTTATTCCGGAAGAAGTAAACGATACTGAAATACAGGAAAATTTACGCCAGACAAGAGAAGAAAAGAAAAACCTTTTCAGGATGACTAATCTTCCCGATGATTACGATGATATTGACCCCAACTATTTTTCTCCCGAAAAAGGAAAATATGATGAGGAAGAATACATCGTTCTCAGCGATGAGAATAATCCCGCATCATTTCTGACACTTTTCAAGAATTTCTTCATTCAAGAAAAAAACAAGAAGATGACAGAATATACTTCCCCAAGTGAAAAGCCTCAGGTTTTCAAAGAACTCAGCGATCGCAGAAGACGCTACGTTTTCGGACTTATTGCAATGAGTTTTGTAACATTGATTTTTGTTGTACTCAGGCTTATTACAAATGCAGTTGATGCACTCCCTGTTAATGCACAGTCCACCATCACTGCAGTAATTTCTGTTATTTCTCTTCTTTCTGCTTTTATTTTCGGTTCATGCATAACCCAGCCGGGTCTTCAGGGAATTCTGAAAAAGAAACTAACTTATGATTCTTCTGTTACTATTCTTATTTTTGCAGGAATACTTAACTCTCTTGCCATGTTTTTTGACCTTACAGCCATAGACGAATTATTCCCTGTTTACACAACAGCTGTTCTTTCGGTTGTTATTATTACATGTTTCTCCCGAGCAGTTGAATCATCAAGAGCTATCAACGCACTTAAAGTTACAACATCAAAAAGAGAAAATAACCTTTACACAATCCAGAGCATAGACGACGAGGATACAGCTCAGAATATAGGCAGAATTTTTGCAGGTAATAATCCTGACCTTAAATATTCCTGTAAAACCGCATTCCCCTCAGGTTTTGTTTCAAACGCTTTTACTCAGAATCCGGCCGATAGATTTTCTGCCAGATTTTTTCCTATCCTTGCAGGACTTTCACTTGTAATCGGTATAATCAGCGGAATCGTGAGCAAGAATGTTGCTGTTGCATTTTCATCGTTTACAGCTTCTCTTCTTGTAAGTTTCCCTGTTTCACTCATGCCTGCTTTAAACATTTCACTCTATCTCCTTAATAAAAAGCTCAGCAAAAAAAATGCTGCAATAACAGGTTATTCATCCTCAAGAAATATTGAAAAAACAAATGCAGTAGTTGTTGATTCAACAGATTTGTTTGATGTAGATAAGTGTAACTTCCACGGAATGAAAGATTACGGCACAGTAAGAGTTGATGATATTATTCTTTATGCTGCCGCAATGCTTACAAATTCCAGAGGTCCTCTTGCAAATGTTTTTGATAAAGCCATCATCGGCAACAAAAATGAACTTCTCCCTGAAGTTGAAGACCTCCGTTATGAAGAAAGACTTGGTCTTTCAGGATGGATAAGAGGAGAAAAAGTGCTTATCGGCAACCGAAACCTTCTCATTAATCACAATCTGGAAGCTCCACCTAAAGGTGCTGAAGTTGCATGTCTTAAAGAAGGCAAAAAAGTTCTCTATATTGCAATTGACGGACAAGTAGCAGCAATGCTCGTTGTAGGGTATGCAAAAAATGAGCAGATGAAAAAATATCTCAGTCGTCTTGACAGACACGGAATTACCGTTGTTGTAACAACAAACGACTGTAATATTGACGAGGATTTCCTTGCACTTGAATTCAACATGCCCAGAGAAAGTTTCAAGGTTGTAGGAGATTATGAAGGTGGTCTTCTTGACGGAATAATCCATGAAACAAGAAAATTTGCACCTGCAAAAATGATACACGACGGAACAAGTGGTTCTTTCTTTGAAACTTTTGTTTCAGCCGTTGCACATTCTTCAAGCATAAAAATTTCTCTTGCAGTGCAAAGTGTTCTCATATTCCTGTCTCTCATCACATCAGCAATATTTGCTCTTTCAGGTAACCTTACAATGTTCAGTGCAGGTGCTGTTATTCTCGTGCAGTTCTTAACTTCACTTTTCTTGTCGCTTACAGCCCTTCTGAGAACAAAATTTTAATGTAAAGAAATAAAAAATCCCCTTTTCGTGCATAATAAAAACAAAAGGGGGATTTTTTACGGATATTTTTATAACATTTTTAAAAGTTTTCTGCACAGGTGGTCTTATATGCGTTGCAGGTCAGCTTCTTATTGACCTGACAAAATTAACTCCTGCACGTATACTTGTGGGATTTGTTGTTCTGGGAGTTATACTTTCGGCAATAGGAGTTTATGACCCGTTTACAAAGTGGGCAGGTTGCGGAGCTACTGTTCCACTGACTGGTTTCGGAAATGTTCTTGTTCAGGGTACAAAAGAGAAAATCAATGAACTGGGTTGGCTCGGTATTCTGACAGGTCCCTTATCTTCAGGAGCTGTAGGAATAACTGCCGCAATACTCAGCGGACTCGTTGTATCACTTGTTGCAAAACCAAAATCCAAATAAAATTAATAAATCGTTTTTTGTCACTTGACTTTTACCCCTCTCTTGTATTATACTATCTGTGTAGATACTAAAAGTATAATAATTGAGAGAGGAGGATCTACATAATGGAAACTATTACAAATATCATTACAAAAGTTTTCGATTTCCTTGGTGGCATTAACTATGCCGGAGCATTTGACAAGATCGAAGCAGCTCTCACAAAATTGATTGAATGGGTAGCATCACTTCTTGCATAATCAATTGAGAAACAATAAAACCACACCCACACCGGTGTGGTTTTTGCTTTTAATAGTTTTTAAAAAGTTAACTATTGATTTTAATTTAAAAATCTGTTATACTCAAATTGTAAAAACTTTACGTTTTTATTTTTACAGGATTTATCCTGACACACAGAGGAGGTGTAACAATGGAAAATTTTGATTTCAACGCTATCTTAGATGTATTCAAAAAAATCGGCGACTGGCTTGGTACTGTTGATTGGGAAGGCGTTCTCGCAACAGTGAAAGACGTTTTTGGCAAAATTGTTGAATTCGTATCCGGTATCGCAGGCAAATAATTTTTGATCAAGGGAAGCTATAAAAAAGCCACTCAGTGTATGAGTGGTTTTTTTCTGCTTACATATATATAACTGTATTCATAATAAGTTTTTTTAATAACGCTGCAACTTCCTTTTCACTTTTTATCATTCCGTTTTTCATCCATTCGGAAATTACACCGGTACATCCACTGGATATATAGTAATATGTACTGACACGCTCGTCTTTATCTATTTCCGGGTAACATTTTTCAACATAACTATTGAAATACTGATAATTTTTACGACACAGCCTGATAACAATATCTGCAACATCATTCTGCTTTGTGAAAGCTGTTACAGCCTCTGCATTTTCTTTTATTTTTGACAAAAGACAAATTAAATCAATCTCGAGATCATAGGGATCATTTTCTGTATGTTCAATAAAAAAATTTTCAACCATTTCGTCCTTCAACCGGTTATAAAGGTCAAAAACATCCTCATAATATCTGTAAAAAGTTGCTCTGTTTATTCCCGCTTCATCACAAAGTTTTTTGACGGTAATTCTATTGACAACATTTTCTTTTAAAAGTTTTACAAAACTTTCTTTCACTACTTTCAATGTATAAACCACACGTGCATCTGTTTTCATTTTTATCCCCTTTCTGCTCCGGCTTTATCAGAAAATCGACATTTTCTCAAAAATTGTCTGTTGATTTTTCTCAATAATAATAT
>JAZRNJ010000304.1:0-8347 GCA_045648125.1 Acutalibacteraceae bacterium | reverse complement strand
TGTCTTCCTAAGACCGCTTGGCCTCCGACTTAGCAGTTCTGTTTCCGTAAAAAGGATAGTCTTTTTCAAGTGTAAAACCTGAGCCACTCGCAAGGGCTGCTGTTGAACGAAGCCAATAACCACCCTTTGTGTAAGGTAAATCTTCCAATGTACCGTCACCGAAGGTGGGGTTGTTTGCATCAAGAACAAGACTTCTGTGAGTAAACCACACAAGATGAGCCTCTGACAAATCTGTTATACTGTCTGACTTTGTTGCAAGACCTTGTTTAAGAAGAGAAGACTCTGCTGCAGCAACTGCAGAAAAAGCCCAGCATGAATTTGTACTACCCTGGTCTCTGACATCTGTAACATAACCTTCTGTTACAGTTGAATATGATGAGGGAAGTACACCTGAGTTGTTCGCTACAGGCTTATTTGATGAAGAATTACTTATATCTACATCATTGCCATTTTCATCAACCCATTTTTCACTGAGATATCCTGTTTCAGATACTTCTCCGTCAGGAACAAGAGTAATTACTGAACTTTCATATAATATTTCAGCAGAAACGCTTATTCCAGGAATTGAAATGCTCATCGCCATTATTCCTGCAAGAAACAGAGAAAGCAATGATTTATAATAACGTTTCATGTTATACCTCCAAAAAGAAAATATCCAATCATCATTATTATACATCATTGCTTTTTTAAAATCAATAAATAAAATATTAAAGAATTTTGCCTCCGCCTATGACATAATCTCCGTCATAGAAAACTACTGCTTGTCCCTTTGCAGGAGCACGTTGAGGTTCATCAAATTCAACTATAATCTTTTCATCATCAAGCTGAGAAACAGTTGCCGGAACTTCCTTGTGCTTATAACGGATTTTAGCAGTAAGCTTCAAAGGACTTGTCAGTTTATCAAAGGCAATCCAGTTGACATCATCTGCAGTAATCGTTTTATGATACTGTTCCTCTGCTCTGCCTATAATTACTTCATTTCTTTCCACATTCTTTTCCAGAACGAAATAAGGTTCAGTTGATGCTATACCAAGACCTTTTCTCTGACCTACAGTATAACCGATAATACCCTTATGACGAGCAATTATTTTACCGTTTCTCTCAACGAAATTACCCTCAGGAAATTTTCTTCCGCAGTAATCTTCAATGAAAGAAACATAATCGCCGTTTTTGACAAAACAGATATCCTGACTGTCAGGCTTTGCAGAATTGACGAAACAGCATTTTTCTGCAATTTCTCTTACTTCTTCTTTTTTCATTTCTCCTATAGGAAGAAGCAGCCTTGAAAGTTTATCCTGAGTCAGACTGTAAAGCACATAACTCTGGTCTTTCATATCATATTTACCTTTTTTGAGCAGATATCTTCCGCTACCATTATCAAATTCAATACAAGCATAATGTCCTGTAGAAATAAATCGGGCATCAAACTCATCTGCTGCTTTTAAAATGTGCCTGAACTTGATGTATCTGTTACAGTCGATACAAGGGTTGGGAGTTTCACCATTAAGATAACCTTTTACAAATCTGTCAATAACTTCGCCTTTGAAATCATCCTTGAAATCATACACACAAAAAGGAATTCCGAGACTTTCAGAAATACTTCGTGCATCTTCAACATCTTTGTCCGTACAACATGCTTTACCTGCATTATCGTCAGTTTCATCATATAATTTAAGCGTTACACCGTGACAGTCATAGCCTTGTTCTTTCAGCAGATACGCTGCAACCGAACTGTCAACACCGCCACTCATGGCAACAATAACTTTATTTTCTTTTAACATATAATCACCTGCAATTCCGAATATGTACACAGAATCAGCGGGTCGTTGAGGACGCCGACCCCTACAAAATATATTTCAGTTTGTTTCATAAACTATAATGTCTGAATTTTTGTCAGGTATACGGAATTTTACTGTTCCGTCTCTGTCTGTGCGGTAAATCGCAACATCTTTTTTCATAAGTTTTTTTACTGTTTTCCAATGTGGATGTCTGTACTCGTTATATTCACCTACACTGATAACTGCATAATCGGGTGTGGCTTTATTGAGAAACTCATCGCATGTTGCATCTTTACTGCCGTGATGTGAAACTTTAAGCACATCGCAGTCAAGATTAACACCGTTTTCCATAAGTTCAAATTCTTCGCTTATTGGTGTATCACCTGTGAAAAGAAATTTCTTATTCCCGTATTTCAGCATACATACAACAGACATTTCGTTTGTGTCTTCGCTATTTTCCAAAGGACCGAGAATTTCAATTTCAGCACTTGAAAGTCTGTATATCTCCCCTGCTGTTACTTGTTTACCTGAAACTTCTTTTTCTTCAAGGGATAACAGCATCTGACGGTAAAAATCATCTTTCTCCAGACTTTCTTCATTTACTTCAGGAAGAAGAAATGTACCGATTGAATAGTTTTCTATTATCTCTTCCATTCCACCACCATGGTCAGAATGAGGATGAGACAGAAGCACATAATCAAAATGTGTTATATTTCTCTTTTTAAGATAATCTCTTACAATCTGAACATGCTCTTTTTCACCACAGTCAACAAGCATATTTTTTCCGTCACATGAAATTAACGCGCAGTCTCCCTGACCTACATTTATAAATTCTACGGTAAGTCCTGAGTGTTTCTTGGTTGTTACTTCATAAAACAGATTTGCTTTTGCTAAATCTTCTGCCCATTTTTCATTCACTTTCAAAGACGGAATGTTATAGAGAATTGTGGACACAAGAAAAAACAATAACAGTGACAGAATGAAAAATTTATTTTTTAAACTTCTTCTTTCCATTGTTTTTCACCCGTCCTGATTTTACGCCTTGTCTGTTTTTATTCTGGGGCTGTGATGACGAGCCTTTTATAAGACACTTTTCACCATTTCCTATAAGGTCAAATCTTTTTGCTTTTTTCAGTGCTTCTTCAACGAGAGATTTGTTTTTCGGGTTATAACTCTGAAGAAGTGCTCTCTGAAGTGCTTTATCGTGAGGGTTCTTTGCAACATAAACTTCTTTTAAAGTATATGGGTCAAGTCCTGTATAGAACATGCACGTTGAAATTGTACCGGGTGTAGGATAAAAATCCTGCACCTGTTCAGGTTTGATGTGTTCTTTTTTCAGGAACTGTGCAAGTTCAATTGCATCATCAAGTGTACTGCCGGGATGGGAGGACATTAAATAAGGCACAAGATACTGCTCTTTTCCGATTTTTTTATTTATTGCAAAATATTCACGTGCAAATTTTATATATGCTTCAATGTGAGGTTTGCCCATATAATCAAGAACACTTGCACTGCAATGTTCAGGCGCAACTTTCAACTGACCGCTTGTGTGATGTTCACCAAGTTCACGGAAAAATGTTTTATCCTTATCTTCAAGAAGATAGTCAAATCTGATACCTGAACGGATGAAAACTTTTTTCACCTTAGGAATTTTCCTCATACTTCTGAGAATGTCAAGATATTCCTCGTGGTTTGAAACAAGCTGTGAACAAGGCTTCGGCGCAAGACATTTTTTTCCTTTACAGAGACCGTGTTCAAGCTGTTTATCGCAGGAAGGTCTTCTGAAGTTTGCTGTAGGACCGCCTACATCGTGAATATATCCTTTGAAATCTTCTAATTCTGTCAGTTTCTTTGCTTCTTCAAGAACAGATTCTTTACTTCTTGTTGTTATAAATCTTCCCTGATGGAAAGCAAGTGAGCAGAAGTTACATGCACCGAAACAGCCTCTGTTGTGAGTTATTGAAAACTTCACCTCTGCAATGCCCGGTACACCGCCCTGTTTTTCATAAGAGGGATGATAATTTCTCTCATAAGGCAATGAATAAACCCAGTCAAGTTCTTCTGTTGTAAGAGGAGGCATGGGTACATTCTGAATAAGCATTTTGTCCCCATGTCGTTGCTTTATCATCTTACCTCTGATATGGTCCTGTTCGTCAAGCTGAATTCTGTTTGCAATTGCATATTCACGCTTTGAATTGGCAACATTTTTAAAAGAGGGACACTCAACACCTGTGTAAGGTGTGTCCTTTGTATCAATAAGGCAACATGTACCTTTAATATCAGTCATTGTAGAAATGCTTTCCCCTGAAGCAAGTCTTTCAGCAATTTCAATTGTCTGATTTTCGCCCATACCGAAACTTAAAAGGTCTGCACCCGATTCAACAAGTATTGAGGGTTTTACTTCATCATCCCAATAGTCATAATGGGCAAATCTTCTCAGAGACGCTTCAAGACCACCGATAATAATAGGACTGTCAGGATAAATCGCCTTAATTTTTTTACAGTAAACAATTACTGCTCTGTCAGGTCTTTTACCCGCTTTACCACCGGGAGTGTATGCATCGTCACTTCTTTTTTTCTTCGCCGCAGTATAGTGAGCAACCATACTGTCAATATTTCCTGATGTTACAAAAAATCCGAGACGAGGTTTGCCGAAAACTCTGAAAGCCTGATTGTTATTCCAATCAGGCTGACTTATAATTCCTACTTTATATCCTTTTGCTTCAAGAACTCTTGAAATAATAGACACACCGAAACTGGGATGGTCAACGTAAGCGTCACCTGTCACATAAACAAAGTCAACGCTGTCCCATCCTCTTTCTCTTGCTTCTTCGGCTGTAATCGGTAAAAAATTACTCATCTTTTAAAAATCATCTTCCTCATATTCTGCATCTTCAAAATCAGGAGTTGACTCCTGTTTATTCATGTTAATTTTACCATCAGATGAAAGTGCATTCATTTCCATATACTGCTGTTTTGAAAGAAGAACTTTTCTCGGCTTTGCACCTTCGGACGGACCGATAATTCCTCTCTCCTCAAGGTCATCAATAATTCTTGATGCTCTTGCATAACCAAGTTTCAGCTTCTTCTGAAGCATTGTGGTTGATGCCTGCTGCATATCGACAACCACCCTGATTGCATCAGGAAGCATTTCATCTGCTTCATCGTCACCGTCATCTTCCACGTCATATCCTGCACGTTTCTTTTCGTTTACGGAATGCTTTTCGATTTCTTCAATAATATCTTCATCGTAAGAGCCTTCTTTCTGACTCTTGATGAATTCAACAACGTTTTCAACTTCGTCATCTGAAAGGAATGCACCCTGAACACGTAATGGTTTTGACATTCCTACAGGGTTGAAGAGCATGTCACCGTTACCGAGAAGTTTTTCAGCACCTGCAGTATCAATAATTGTACGTGAGTCTATCTGTGAAGAAACTGAAAGTGAAATACGGCTTGGGATGTTCGCCTTGATAACACCTGTGATAACGTTTACTGACGGTCTCTGTGTTGCAATTACAAGGTGCATACCTGCAGCACGAGCCATCTGTGCAAGACGGCAGATTGAATCTTCAACTTCATTAGGTGCTGCCATCATAAGGTCGGATAACTCATCAATGAAAATTACTATGTGAGGCATCTTGGGTATATCGGGATTTGCTTCACAGAATTTGTTATAGCCTTTGATATTTCTTACGTTTCGTTCTGAAAAAAGTTTATATCTGTTGAGCATTTCAGTAACTGCCCATGCAAGAGCACCTGCAGCCTTTCTCGGGTCAGAAACAACAGGAACAAGCAAATGAGGAATACCGTTATAAACAGTAAATTCAACTTGTTTAGGGTCAATCATAAGAAGTTTTACTTCGTCAGGTGTTGCGTTGTAAAGAAGGCTTACAATCATTGAGTTGATGCACACCGATTTACCTGAACCCGTTGTACCTGCAATAAGAAGATGGGGCATCTTTGCAATATCGGCACAGATAATGTTACCTGTAATATCTTTACCGAGAGCAACATTAAGTTTTGAATCTGCTTTTCTGTATTCTGCAGTATCAATAATTTCCTTAAGAACAACCATAGTACGCTGTCTGTTGGGAATTTCGATACCTACTGCTGATTTATTGGGAATGGGAGCTTCAATTCTCACACCTGATGCTGCCATATTCATGGCAATATCGTTTGAGAGACCTGTAATTTTGCTGATTTTCACACCGGGTGCAGGTTGAATTTCATAACGTGTAACAGAAGGGCCTCTGCAGATTTCACAGATTTTTGCTTCAACACCGAAACTTCTGAGCACGTCAATAAGATGCTGTCCGTTTGACTGAAGTTCTTTTGAATAGTCAACACCCTGAGAACCATTTGAATCTCTCAGACAAGACAGTGGCGGGAATTTATAGGGCTTTGATTTACCTGAACGAGTGGACACAAATGCAGTTTCAGACACTTCAAAAGCATTACCCGATTTTTCTGTTTTAGGTGCAGTTTTTCTTTCTGCTTGTTTGATAACAGGAGGTTTTTCCTCTACAGGCTCAGGTTTAGTTTCAACTGCCTCAGGAATTGCAGAAACACCCTCATCAACAAAGTCAATGTCAAGTGCTCTTATTCTGCCTGAATTATTTCTTGAAGTTCCTGTAACACCGCTTTTTGGTGTTATTGGAGGAGGCATTATAATTTCATCCGAACTGAAAGCGTAGTCATCACTCTTATCAACTTCTATTACTTCAATAGGTTTCTTTGTGTGTTTTGCTTCTGTTTCTTCTACTTCAAAATCGGGTGTAAAATCCACACCATATTCGTCACTGAATTCATCACTATCAGTCATTTCTTCTGTTTCAATTCTTCTTCTCTCTTTGTGTTCTGCAATTTTATCCCCTGCTTTTCTCACAGGTTTTTCAACCGTGCCGATAAGTTTTGCAAGAGATGTTCCTGTAAGCACCATAAGTGTTCCGAAAGCAAGAATTGACACAAGCACTACTGCAGGGAACTTTTCACCGCAGAGAAGTACAATTCCGCCACCGAGTAACGCACCGAAAAGACCACCGTTTGAAATGTGCAGTCCTTTTGTGTAAACATCTTTTATCTGTTCAAAAAGTGTGCTGTCATTAAAATAATCAAAATCATGTGCCACAATATGTACAAATGCAGAAAGAAAAAGCATGAACACTCCTGCACCGATAATTCTGCCGATTTTTCCTTTTTCATAAAGGATTTCACGTGCCGAAAGTATTGCAACATATCCGAGAATTACAGGCACAAGGTATGCAGTTATTCCGAATGTTCCGAAAAGCACATGCTGTCTTACAAATTCCCACACAGAGCCTCCGGGGATGAAGCAGAAAGCAAGTAAAAGCAAGGCGACACAAAACAGAATGACAGCAGTCATCTGTGATGAAACGCCTGTTTTTTCCTGAGTCTTCGTCTCCTGCTTCGGGGCTTTTGTCTGAGGTTTCTTTTTAGCCTGAGACTGTGGCTTTTTATTATTCACCGCTTTTTTCTGCGGTGCTTTTTTGGCAGGTTGCTGTTTAGGCTTTGCATTTGCCATTTTCATTTTTCCTTCTTTCATTTATAAGTTCATCTAATTCGTCAAGAGCATCAGAAAGAGAACCGATTTTGTCAATAAGACCATATTTTACTGCATCTTTTCCACCAAGAATTGTGCCTACATCAGTAACAAGCTCTCCTGTTTCGAGCATAAGTCTGCGAAAAACTTTATCTTCAATTCCCGAATTTGAGCATACAAAACTGACAATTCTCTCCTGCATCTGAAGAAAATATTCAAGCATCTGGGGAACTCCGATTACAAGACCGTTTGTTCTGACAGGGTGAACGGTCATAGTAGCAGAAGGCACAATAAAGGACCTGTCTGCACTTACAGCAAGAGGTACACCAATTGAGTGACCACCGCCGAGCACAAGTGAAACACTTGGGGTTTTCATTCCCGAAATCAGTTCAGCAATTGCAAGTCCTGCCTCAATGTCACCACCTACTGTGTTGAGAATGAGAAAAAGTCCGTCAATTTCGTCACTTTCTTCAACGGCGATAAGTTGGGGAATAATATGCTCATATTTAGTGGTTTTAGTTTCATTTGAGGCCAAATAATGACCCTCTATCTGACCAATAATTGTAATGCAATGAATGTTTTTCCCGTTCTTTCTGACGGTAATTGAACCTGTGTCAAAAACCTGCTTTACAGCATTGTCAAAAAAGCCATCTTCGGAAACATTGTTTTCATCGGTTTCTTTGTTATTTACATAAGATTTTTCAAGCATTTTCATCACTCCTCAGTTATTTATTATGCACCTGAGAAAGGATAAAAATTCAATACATTATATGATAACATTTTTAAATATTTTTTTCAAGTAAAATAATCAATTTAAAAAATCACAGATAAACAAAATGACGATACCCGAAAAACGAGTACCGTCCTTTTGTTAAAACACAAATTTAACTTTATATGTCTTATATGAACCGTCTGACTGAAGGAAGTTGATGTTTGCTGTTACTCCATCGGGATTCTGTGATTTGTAGACATAATAACGTGTGTTATTTTCTGTCATTACGCCTTC
>JAZRNJ010000303.1:0-10326 GCA_045648125.1 Acutalibacteraceae bacterium | reverse complement strand
TGCCGTTTCATTTCCTGCCGTATTGCATCTGCAGGAACCTCTGTCATAGAAGCAAGTTTAAGGCAGTATGTTTCTCTTTCAATGGGGCTTGAAAGTTCTGCGAGAAATGCCGCAGCCTCTTTAAGGAAACTCATTTTACCATCAGACAGCGATATATCGTATTTTTCACCGATTTTTATCAAATTGAATTCAATATCATTTTCTGCACCGTCAAGAAGTGACTGAAAACGCTCTCTGCCGTGTTTCTTAATAATTTCGTCAGGGTCTTTTCCGCCTCGCAGTTGGAGAACTCTTACTTTTATCCCTGAATCGGAGAAAATCTGCATTGCCCTTTTTGTTGCTTTCTGACCTGCTTCGTCAGAGTCATAGGACAAAACGACTTCGTCCGTATATCGTTTCATAAGTCTTGCCTGTTCACTCGTCAGAGCCGTACCGAGACAAGCAACTGCATTTGTGAAACCTGCCTGATGAAGTGCAATAACATCCATGTAACCTTCTGCCACAATAAGGAAATCTTCCTTAGCATTTTTTGCATAGTTCATTGCAAAAACTTCATGGCTTTTTTTGTAAACAAGGGTATCTGCTGTGTTTACATATTTTGGTTTTGAATCGTCGAGCACACGACCTCCGAAACCGATAACATTTCCTCTTATGTCAATAATGGGCGTCATCATACGGTTACGGAAATTATCGTAAAATCTTTCACCGTTTTTTGTGCTTTTTTTCACAAGGTCTGCTTCATAAAGCTCCTGAACGGAAAAACCTTTTTCTCTCATGTGTTTTATAAGGCTGTCCCATGAATCAGGAGCATAACCCAGACCAAAATGTTTTATTGTCTGTGGGGAAAGACCACGGTTCAAAAAGTAACTCAGAGCATGTGAATTTTTCTTATCAAGAAGACAAGAATGGAAAAACCTTGCAGCTTCTCTGTTTGCTGCGAGGATTCTGTTTTTCTTTTTCGTCAGACTGTCATCATATCCATCCTCAGGCATTGAAAGACCTGCTCTTTCAGCAAGTAATTTAACTGCTTCTATATAATCTAAATTTTCAATCTTCATCGTAAATGTTATGGCATCTCCCCCTGCTCCGCAACCGAAACAGTAAAAAGACTGAGTGTCTTCATAAACCATAAACGATGGTGTTTTTTCATTATGAAAGGGACAAAGACCTTTATGAGTTCTGCCCTGACGCCTTGAATCAAGAGAAACGTATGACGACACAAGGTCCATAATATCCGTTCTCATTTTCAGTTCTGACAAAAATGCATCATTTATCGCCATAAGTTACTCCTTTCAAAAAATTTAATTAAGCCATGATTTCGGTACAAATAAATCATCAAAAACTTTGACTGCATATCTGTCCGTCATTCCTGCTATATAGTCTGTAACTGCACGTTCAATACCCTCTGTCTCCATAATCTTTTTCATTTCAGGAGAAAGCTTGTCCGGATTTTTTAGATAAAAGCCATAAAGCCACTGAAGCATGTCCACTGCCTTATGTTCCTCGCCCTTACAGATAGGATTTGTATAAACATTTTTAAACATAAAATCATGCAGTTCATCAAAAGCACCTTTTATTGTACTTTCAAGAACAATATCATCCGTGCTGTTTTCTATTGCAGACATTACAAGGGTGTTGATTCTTTTTGACTTGCTGTAGCCGAGAACTTCTCTGATTTCTTTAGGAATATCATCTTCACTCATAACACCTGCTCGTTCAGCATCATCAATATCGTGATTAAGATATGCAATTCTGTCAGCAAGACGTACAAGTCTGCCTTCAAGGGTAAAAGCCTGTTCACCTTTTGTGTGGCAGATAATTCCGTTGAGAACTTCCTCTGTAAGATTAAGACCTTTACCGTCTTTTTCAATAACATCAGCAACCCTCACACTTTGTATATAGTGTTTGAAACCGAAAGGTGCAACTGCATCAAGTGCTCTTTCACCTGCATGTCCGAAAGGTGTATGACCAAGGTCATGACCTAAAGCAATTGCCTCTGTCAGGTCTTCGTTGAGTCTCAGTGCTCTTGCCATTGTTCTTGCAATCTGAGCCACCTCAAGAGTATGGGTAAGACGTGTTCTGTAATAATCTCCCTCCGGAGAAAGAAAAACCTGAGTTTTATGTTTCAGCCTTCTGAACGATGATGAATGAATGATTCTGTCACGGTCACGCTGAAATTCTGTTCTCACAGGACAGAGTGTTTCTTCTCTTTTTCTGCCCTTTGTTTCGTCTGAAAAACAGGCAAACTCAGACAAAGTCTTATGTTCGATGTCAACTGTAATTTCTCTTATAGATTTTTCCATACATAACACCCCTTTTATCTGTATATACAACAAAAAGTCAGTTTTTCCTCTGTAAAAAAACAATTAAATTACATTGCACAGAAAACTTCGCCTGTTTTTTCTGCACGGAATCTGCCGTTGCTTATATCAAAAAGTTTTTCGCTGAATTTTTGGAGGTCTGTATCTGCAATACGGAAAATAACTTTCACATCATCTGCAAAAACAGTATCGTCAATTACCCCTCCTGCTTCTTCAATAAGAGTGGGAAGTTTACCGTAAAAAGAGTAGTCGCATTTTGCTTCGGCAACTGCACAAAGTTGCATTGTAACAACCTTACCGGCTTCAAGAGCAATACTCGCAGTATGGGAATATGCCCTGACTAAACCACCTGCACCAAGGAGAGTACCTCCGAAATAACGTGTTGCCACAACTGCCACATCCACTACTTCTGCTTTGAGAAGAACATCAAGAACAGGTATACCTGCTGTACCCTGAGGTTCTCCGTCATCACTGTAACGGCGTGTCATTCCGTCACGAAGCACATAGGCATAAACGTTGTGGGTTGCATCCCAATGCTTCTGTTTTATTGCATTTATAAATTCCATTGCCTCTTCCGAAGTCTGAACAGGCTTTACATATCCGATAAACCTTGATTTCTTTTCTACGAATTCATCTGATGCACATAGGGAAACTGTTTTATAACTCTGCATACTTTAACCCTCTCTCAAAATACAGAAAAGGCAGACAACTTTCTTTAAAAAATTGTCTGCCGTTATCTTCTGTTAGTTGCAAAAAGCAATTATTTGTCAAGATTGAGACGCTTCTTAAATCTGTCTACACGTCCGCCTGTATCAACAAGTTTCTGCTTTCCGGTGAAGAACGGATGACAGCTTGAACAAATATCTACACGCATATCAGCTTTAGTTGAACATGTCTTGTAAACTGCGCCGCAAGCACATTTGATTTCAGTTTCCTGATAGTTGGGATGGAGTCCTTCCTTCATTTTTGTCACCTCTTTCATAAAGTAGCAATATAACAGATGTCATTTTAACACAAATGAAAATAAAATGCAACTGTTTTTTAAAATTTTTTCAGATTTTGACAGTTGTTTCAAGTGAGAATGAATAAAGGAGTGTTTCTTTAACAGTTTTGCCCAAACATTCACGCACTGCTTTCTCATAAATCTTAAGCTGACCCGAATATCGCTCTCTGAGTGTATCGGGAGAAGAAACTTTATCTGTTTTGTAGTCGACGATGACAATTTCACCGTTTTCCTCAAAAGCACAGTCAAGAATACCCTGAACAATAACCTTTTCATCAGAAAATTTTTCAGGCAAACTTTCGTCAAATTCCGTAGGAGACATTCCTATAATAAACTTTTTCTCTCTGTAAACCTTTTCTGATGAAGATATTCTCTCAAAAAGTTCTGAAGAAAAGAAGTTTCTGAGTTTCTTTCTATCAAGGCTTTCTGCCTGAAGATTATCAAGAAATCCTTTTTCTTCAAGTCTTTCAATTTCACTTTCAAGATTTTCCTTTGCATTTATATAGTCTGCAAACTGCATAAAGGTATGCATTGCAGTACCTCTGCCTGCAGCAGTAAGTGAAGTTTTATTCATAAAAGCAGGTCTGTCAGATGCAAAAAACTCACGGTTCACAGTTTCTTTGAAAGCAGTTGAAGCACCTCTTTTTGCAAGAACACCTGACAAGGGAGAATATTCATACACAAAGGAATTTCTTTTCCTTATTTCTTTCAGATATTCTTCGTCGATTTCTTCCGAAACCATTGTATCTTCGTTTTCTGTTATTTCAGGGAGTTCTCTTACGAGTTTTATCTCAAGGGGAAAATCTGTTTTTATTTTTTTCACACTGAGAGAGCCTGTTTTCGCTCTCATCCACCCTGCATCAGGATGACGTATCATAACAGCCGTCAGCCATTCAAGATAACTTGATGCATTTTTAATTGCTACAGGCTTTATTTTGTCACCGAAAGCCATTACAGATGCAGACTGTATTGTTTTTTCAAAGTCAGTTGGTGCTCCCACAATAATAAGTTTTCCCTTCGCTCTTGTCATTGCAACATAAAGCACACGCATGTTTTCCGACAAATCGGTAATGATTTTGTCAAGTTTTATTGCAGTACGGCTGAGAGTTTCATATTTCACCATACGCTCAGTATCAATTCCCACAATACCCACACCACTCTGAGGATGAGCAAGTAAATCGTTTGAAAGCGAAGTTGTGCTGAATCTTTTTTCAGTTTCAGCAAGGAAGCATACAGGAAACTCAAGACCTTTACTTCTGTGTATTGTCATAACTGCAACGGAATTTTCGTTACCTGAGGAATCTGTGGCACTTTTGACAGATGCTGACTTTTCCATTCTCTCAACCTGTCTTATAAAACCTGAAATGCCCACATCGTTTTCCTGAGAAAAACTTTCGGCAAAGTTTTTCAGTATATCGAGGTTTTCCTGACGGCGTGCACCTCTGTCCATAGAAAGAACAATTGACTTGTATCCCGTTTCATAAAGAACATGTCTTAAAAGTTCACCTGGCGTAACAGTCTGAGATACAAGACGGAAAGACGCAAGTTTTTCAAGAAAACTTTTACACTTTTCATTGCCGTTTTCTGCCGAAGCACATACTGCCGAATAAAAACTTCCGCCTTTTGAATTAATTCTTATTTCAGTCAATTCATCTGCAGTAAAACCGAAAACAGGTGACATCATACTTGCAAGAAGAGGTACATCTCTTACAGGATTATCAATAACTTTTATAATCGACATCAAAGTTCTTACTTCTATGGTATCAAAAAGGTTTTCACTTTCATCTGCATGGGCTTTAATTCCCATATCGTTGAGAACCTGAACAAAAAGAGGAATGTCCTTTTTTGTTCTCAGAAGTATTGCTATTTCTCCGTAATCGAAAGAACCCTTTTCTTTCATCTTTCTGATTTCCCCTGCAACATGCATAGCCTGTGCAGTTGCAGAGTCAGTTTCTTCTAGAATTTCTTTTTCTATTATGTGAAACTCACAAAACGTTTCATCTGTTTCAGGATAAGTTGCACCCGCTTTGAGAGTTTCTTTTTCGTCATATTCAATTTCACCTGCACCCTCACTCATCAGCTGACAGAAAGTAAAATTAACAAAATCAGTAATTTCCTTACGGCTTCTGAAGTTTTTATCAAGTGAAATTGTCGCAGGATACATGGGATTTTCTCTGTCAAAAGGAGTAAACTCTTTACGTTTTTTCAGAAAAATCTGAGGCATTGCTTTTCTGAAGCCGTAAATACTCTGTTTTACGTCACCTACAAAGAAAAGATTTTTACCGTCCTTTGAAATTGAATTAAAAAGCACGTCCTGAGCTTCGTTTGTATCCTGATATTCGTCAATGAGGATTTCTCTGAACTGACATGAATATTCTTCTGCAAGCGGAGTTTTTTTCACCTGCCCGTTTTCTTCCGTCACAAGCAAATTGAGTGCCATGTGCAAAACATCAGAAAAATCAGCACAGTTTTTTTCAATTTTCATTTCATTGAATCTGTCAAAAAATGCAAGTGTAAATTCTGAAAGTTTTTTCATAACGGGAGAAAGTTTTTCCACATCGTATGCATGGTCAGAAGAAGAAACACCAACATAATCAATTGCTTTGGCGAAATGTTTTTTATAAATGTTTCTCAGAAGTTTTACGGTTTCCGCTTCATCACACGCATCTGCCGATTTCATTCTTCCCAATTTTGCAAAAGAAGCATTCTTGGCAAGTTCAATAATTTCATCCCACTCTTTTTCAGAAAAATCTTCAGGCATAAGTGAAAGAAACTTTTCAAACATTTCTGTATCGCTGAGCACTGCAGGAGTATATGCTGCGTTTGTAGCACCGTCTTCAAGAGAAATACTGTGTGCTCTTTTTGCCAGAGTCAGACAATATGAAATATCATCACGCAAATTGTTTATGAGAGTCACTGCATAAGAATTTGTGCAGTCAGTTTTTTCAGTCCTGAATTTTCTGTCAATTTCATCAATCCACTTTTTAGGATTTCTGTAAGAACATGCAAAATCATAAAGACTCAGCACAAGCTCTTTGAGAAGTTTATCGTCATTTGACTTTGTAAACATATCCGCAAGAATCATAAAATCCTTGTCGCCGTTGTTATAATATTCTTCTGCAACTTCTTCATAAGCCGAATCTTTGATAACATTCATGGCATTTTCATCAATAAGTCTGTAATCGCTATCAAGAGGAATTGCCTGAATATTACTCCTTACAATATCACTACAGAAGCTGTCAATTGTTGAAACTTTTGCACATTTAAGTAACATCTGCTGACGGATGAGAAAACTTCTTCTTTTGATATCCTTTTCTTCTCTTATCATACCCGACAGTTTTTCGTTTATTTTTTCTTTCATCTGTGCTGCTGCAGCTTTTGTGAAAGTAACAATAAGAAGTTCATCAATTGAGCAAGGGTTTTTGTCATCGGTTATCATTTCAATAACTCTCGTTACAAGAACTGCCGTTTTACCTGAACCTGCCGCAGCAGAAACAAGAACCGTTCCCTCTCTTGCGTCAATTGCATCACGCTGTGATTCAGTCCACTTTATTGTCGGCATTCTCATCCCCCTCCTCTGCTTCAAATAATCTGAAAATTTCTGCGTTGTCAAGACCGCTTGACTGACGCACTTCGTCCTCATCATTTCTCATGCATACATCCTTATAATCACAGAATGTACATGCGTCCCCTGATTTACTTTCAAAAGGCAGAACCTGAACGTTACCTGAGTGAAGTTCGTTACCCATTGATGCAATTATACGGTCAACTCTGCTTTTAAGTTTTCCAAGTTGAGAAAGAGTTGCAACAGAACCTTTGAAAGTGATTTTGTTGTCCTTACCCTCTTTTACGGTAACATCGATAATTTCACCTGTAGCGTTTTTGTCCATGCCGTAAATTACATCTTCATTTTCAAGAACAAGACCTGAATATTTACCCTCTTTTTTTCTGTCTTTTGCAAGTTCTTCATCAGTTACATATCTCTTTGTTTTCAACTGACCGAATTTTGCAGGTTTATAAAGCACACCTGCGGGAATGCAGTTTTCATATTTATCTTTTCCGTTTGCTTCAATTGCAAAAAGATAAATAAGCATCTGCATATTGATACCTTCAAGAACTTCATGAAGTTTAAAATCTTTTCCACCTGTTTTATAGTCAACAACACGGATATATTTTTCATGATTTTTCTCCATCATATCAACACGGTCAACAAGACCACGGACAAATATTTTTCCGTCATCAAGAGAAATTTCATAAGGAGGCACTTCACCGTCTCTGTCAATTTTAAGTTCAAAACCACAGGGAACAAAATCACTTGCAGAAAATTCTTCAATAATTCCCACAATAAGTTCATACACGGTTTTTTCAAAACGGCTGTAAAGAAAATCAAATCTTTTTGATTTGTTTTCCTGACCACCCATAGAAGTTTCGGCATATTCTGCAAGTAATCCTGAAATCACTTTTTCAAGTTCACTTTTATCAAGCTCTTTTAATTTTTCGATGCCGTATTCTTTGATAAGTTTTTCAAGGCAGAAGTGAACAACAGTACCTCTCTGACGGGGAGAAATTTCTGCTTTTTCTTCAGGCTGTGCTTTGAGTCCGAATTTGCAGAAATACTGAAAAGGACACTTATAGTAAGTTTCAATTCTTGATGCAGAAAGATACATGTTTCTGCCGAAAAGTTCTTTTGCTTTTTCTGTGTCTTCAATATGAATTTTATCTTTGCTCAGATATTTTTCAAGAGAAAGAATTCTTCCGGAATACTCATCGCTTTCCGAAAAATATTTTTTCAGAGCGTTTGTTTTTTTGTTATCGCTTTTCCATGTTTCAGCAACCACATCAAAAGTAGAAACATCGCTGAAAGCATACTCATACACACTGATTTTTTCTGCATCTGTGACTTTACATTTTGGAAAAATCTCTTTTATCTCACTTACAATTTCAGAAGGATAAAGTTCTTCTGAAATTGAGTGAGCACAGAAAGATACATAAACTTTTTTCTTTGCACCGGACAGAGTATGATAAGCAATAAATCTTTCTTCAAGTATTCTGTCAAGAACAGGTGCGTTAAGAGAAAGTCCCGCTTCAAGAAGAGTGTTTCTTTCTCTGTCATTGAAAATCCCGTTTACTTTAGGAATGCGTGGAAAAACTCCGTCATTTGCACCTACGACAAAAACAATTTCAGGAGAAGACACACGTGTTCTTTCTGCATTACCTACAAGAACTTCATCAAGTCCCTGAGGTAAAACACCCATCTCTTCGTTTGTGATAACAGCATCAAAAAGGCTGTAAATTTCTTCTGCAGTTTTTTTATCTCCTGCCACAACACAGGCAAAACTGTCAATAATTTTTATAACGATTTCCCATATTCTTTCTTGTTCAAGGGCAAGTTCTTCTTCTGAAAGTTCTTCAAGTTTTATTGCAATATTTCTCAGATTTTCATCAGCATGTGAATTAATCAGAAGTCTGTACATTTCTTCTGCTGCAGTAACACCTGAAACTCCATCTTTAAACGCATCTCTGAAATCAAGCAGAGGTTTAACTGCAACTTTTCTCAATTCATTCAAAGTGTGCAGTTCTTCTCTGTCTTTATCTGTAAACTCTTCACCGAAACCACGGGGATTTTCTGTCCATTCGTGGTTAAAAGGAGCACTCATGCCCCACATCAGAGCATAATTTTCAAGCATTGATACTTCGTCAGTGTCAAGGTCTGTAAGTCCTGTTTTTAAGCATTTCATAACACGGCTTTCGTTTATACCAAACGCCGCAATTTCAAGTGCACCTGAAAGATAAGTGCAGAGAGGCTGAACTTTCACAGGCTGTAATTTATCGGAGAAAACTTCAACTCCGTATTTTTTCAGAGCTTCTTTCACCTGAATATCATATTCTCCGCCGTCACGTGAAACTATGGCAATATCACGGCTTCTTACTTTTCCTTCACTTAAAATTTTCTTTACTTCGAGTGCTACAAATTTACACTCATTTTCAATATTTTTCGCACTGATTATCTCAATATTTTCAGTTTCATTTTCAAAAAATTTTTTATCGGCACGGAAAATATTTTCTTCAAGAAAAGAAATTTCATGAGAAATATTTTTTTCTTTTTTCACTTCTATGGCTTTAACTTCTCTGTTATATCTTTTTGCAATTTCAATAACTGACCTTGCAGTTTTTCTCGGATAAGAGAAAACATCGTAATCTTCTCCCTCACCTGCAAAAAGTTTATCAGCACATACTGTAATAAAAACATCTTTTGCCTGAGCCATCATACGCTCAATGATTTTAAGTTCCTGCCTTGAAAAACTGTAAAAGCCATCAATGACAACTGTTTTGTTTTCAAAGAAACTGTATTCGCCAAGCACATCATAAAGTCGTGTCAACACATCAAAGGGGTCAGAAAATCTGTTCTTCAAAAGTGCATCATAACTTTCAAGAACAAGTGTTACTTCTTCAAGTTTTTTTCTGAGATTAGTGCTCTCAATATTTTCGCAGAAATCAGCTGCACTTTCGGGAGAAAGTGCATTCTGTCTGAATTCATCACAAAGAGAAATCATCTCTTTCACAAAGCCTTTTGACTTTACTCTGCGTGAAAAAAATTCAAGCTTGTCCTCAACCTGCTTCACAGCCATTGACATTAAAAGAATTTTTTCACCACTACTTATTTCACGGAGTTTTGCGCTTCCGTATTCTTTTCTCACAGTTTCTGCTATATGGCTGAAACTCATAACAACTTCAACTCTGTTGCAATTAACAGGTCCTAAAGTTTCCAACATTGCTCTTTCTGCCGTAAAAGAAAACTGTTCAGGTACAACAAGCAACAAATCCTCACATCCCTCTCTTGCGAGAGATGTAAGGATTTTATTTACATATTCTGTTTTTCCGCTTCCTGCTTTTCCGTAAACTTTATTAAGCATAAACTATCCTCAATAATACCAAGAATAAATATTTTCATAACTATCCGTAACAGTACCGAATTTTTTAACCGTCAATTCATTTGTGTAC
>JAZRNJ010000302.1:0-1682 GCA_045648125.1 Acutalibacteraceae bacterium | reverse complement strand
AATGAACTGAAAACTTGTGTTGACGCTTGTGAAAAAATCGGTGTACCGTTACTTATCTGTCATGTTATTATCGGTATGGAAAGATGCACACCGGATGAAAGAGGTGCATCTCTTTTCAGAAATCTTGCAGAATATGCAAAGGAAAATAACGTTAAAATCGCGTTTGAAAATACAGAAGGTGAGGAATATCTTCAGTCAGTTATGGAAACATGCAAAGACCTTGAAAACGTAGGATTCTGTTTTGATTCAGGTCATGAAATGTGTTATAACGGGAGCCGTGATATGTTGTCTCTTTATGGGGACAGACTTTTTGCAACTCACCTTAATGATAACATGGGAATGCAGGATGAGAATATCAAAACATGGTATGATGATTTGCATCTTCTTCCTTTTGACGGCATTGCTGATTGGAAAAATATTGCAGAGCGTCTTAAAAAGTGCACTTGTCCTGAATGTCTTACCTTTGAACTTGTCAGCACAAATAAGCCTGAAAGAAATTATCATGACAGATATAAAGACCTTTTATTTGAAGACTATGTAAAAGAGGCTTATAACAGAGCCGTCAGAATCAGAAACATGATGTGATTTAAGAATTTTTTATAAAATTTTATAGTATTTATTTCCCATTTAATAAAAAATATGGTATAATGTAAAGGTAGAAAAATTTTCATAAAGGAGAGGTTGTTTTGAAGAAGAAAATTATCTCAGTTATAAGCATGATTCTCATGTGTTCTGTTCTTCTTTCAACATTTGCAGGGTTTACTGTAAATGCTGAAGAAATCGCTCTTTCTTCCCCTGAAATTATGGGCATCAGAACAGAAAGTGGCGTTATTACCCTTGAATGGTATGACTACAATGAGGATTTCACAGGATTTTATGTTTACAGAAGCGAAACAGGTAAAGCCGGTACATGGAAGAGACTTGTTGCAACTTCCGAAATGTCTTTCAGTGATGAGGGTGCTTTACCCAACAAGACTTATTACTACACGGTAAAGACATTTATTAAAGATGGTAAGGTTGTCACTGTTTCACCGGGTTCTCCGAAAGAAAAAATAAGCAATAAACTTTCAAGACCTGTTTTCTCTCTTGCAGGAAACAGTGGTATGGGTGTGCTTCTTAAATGGGATGAAATCAACGGTGCATCAGGTATAATTGTTTACAAGAGCACAACAGGTGAAGCAGGTTCATGGACAAAACTTAAAACGGTTAAGAATGCAAAAGCAGGTTCTTACACAGATAATAATGTTGAAATCGGTGAAACATATTTCTACTGTTTCAAATACTGGAAAGATGTTGACGGTGTGAAATATTACAGTCAGTCTTCAAAATCATATAAACTTACAATCAAGGATGTTGCTGTTCCTGAAAACTTTGAAGTTAAAGCAGTTTCAGACGGTATGCTCATTACTTATGACAAAGTTCCCGCAACAAAAGGCTATGTAATTTACAAAAGCCTTACAGGTGAAAAGGGTACATGGAAAAAAATTGCAACAACAAAGAGTAACAACACACTTTCCTATCTTGACAAAGGTGTTGTATACGGTGTTGAATATTATTACTGCGTAAAATCATATAAAAACCTTAACGGTAAAAATATTTACAGTGATAAATCCGATAATTATTGGGCAGTTTGTCAGAAAGGCAAAATCACAATTTCTCCTTCTGCAACAGATGTTTATTTC
>JAZRNJ010000301.1:0-10604 GCA_045648125.1 Acutalibacteraceae bacterium | reverse complement strand
GACTTTGTCAATCAGCACTCTTACGTCACCATCACCCCAGGTCATAATAACGCTTTCATCCTTACCTATCCACTTTTTGAAATTTGAAACTGCCTGAGGAAAAAGTACACCTGACTTTATTTCGTCATTTGTAATATGGGTCAGTTCTTTTGTATTTGCACGGAGTTTTTTGCCAACCTGAGTGTTTATAAGGCAGGTAAACTCATCGTAAATGTTACCCTTTTCGTCAACCTTTACGGCACCAAACTCTATTATTTCATTGAAAAATCCGTGTATTTTTTTGCCGTAAACATTGTTCCATTCCAAATCCAGGGCAATAAACTGCATAACTTTGACTTCCTAACTTATTTTATCATTGACAGAAGTGCTTCCTTGTAAGTTTCATTTGCCATTGCAAAGGTATAGTTTATCATAAGCACTTCTCCGATTGACTGTGCTTCTACAAACTCAGCCAAATCGAAATTTGTTTTTCTCGGGTCAACAACATAAACCTCCTCGTAATTATCACACAGGAACGGCACAAGTGCGTTACCGTATGATTCCTTGATTACAAGGATTTTTTTGCCGTTTTTGTTGCTTGTCACTATTTTTTCAAGTGGCTGGTCACCACCAATGAAAGCAAGATATTTGTTATCTGAATTTACTGCACGGGCAACAACAAAGACTTTTATGCCGTTTTCCATTCTGCTGTCTTTATAAACCTGTGCATCAACATCAACACGTGTTTTGAAATATTCAACATGGTCGGGATTCTTTTTAAGCACATCAGCATTCGATGCCTTATAAAGACTGCCCACAAAACCTTCAATTTTGCCTGTTTCAAGCTCATCTATAGGAACAGGCTCATTTTTTGAAGCTTCACAGAATGCAAGATAACCGAGATATGCACCTCTTGCAGTCCAATGATGGTCTGTTCTGAAATAGATATATTCCTTTGTTCCTTTTTCAAGACGTGAATAAGCATCTATTGTCACAATATTTTTATTCATCTGAGAATAAGATGACTTGATGATATTTTTCTGTGAATGAATACCTGAAGAATATGTCTCACCACTGTAAAACTCTGATGCAGTAGGAACAAGCATGTTATAGAATTTCACATTATCCGGCATTGAAGATGCAGTTTTGTTCACAAGAGATGCATAGGACTCACTCATTGAAGCACTGCCTGTGAAAATTTCCAGAGCACGTTTGCCGCTTACAAGAATTGAGCCTTTTACAGAGCCTTTATCTTCAGTCTTTTTCTTTGTTGTTTTTTCAGGTTTTTTTGTAACCTTTTCCGTTGCCTTTTCTGTTTCCTGATTTACGGTTTCCTTTTCAGTTTCACCTTGTTCTGTTGTCAGTTCAACACCTTCACCGACAAAGTCAGAATCCTGCTTATCGTAACTTATAATAACATTATCTTCCTTACCACCGAATCTTGTAAGGAAAGATGTTATTTTGTTACTCAGCTGCATAAAGTCTTCCCTCATGGGGAATGTATCGGAATAATAATTTTCAAAATCCTGTGTGTATGTGCCCCCAAAAAGTGCTGAAAATGAAAACTCAGGTTTTTCTGCCAGTTTTCTGTTTTCACTTTCCGAAATAGTGGCATCAACATCAAGGAAACTGATAACGCCGAAAAATGTGAGGATAACTACAAAAAATAATGAACTTATCACAGCAAAAAGTTTTTTATAAATACGTTTTTCTCTGTCCATTCCCCACACCTCCTAAAATCTGAAGTACAAGAACGGATTGTAAGTTGAACCTACAAGACATGCAGCACAAAGAATAAGTACTGCTGCCTGGAAAACAAAGGTCATTACTCCGTTTACGATAACACCGTTTGCTGTTTTGCTGAGTTTTTTCTGCATGTTTACAGAGATATTTCTCATAAAAGGTGTAACTGCAATTACGCAAACTCCGAGAAGGAAAATGTTGTTTGTAAGGGTTGTTACATCTGCAGGAGAATACAAGGCAAAATCGGTTATTCCGAACATTGCACCGAACATTTTTCCGATTGATGACATATCTTCAAAATAGAAGAATACCCAACCGATAATAACGATAAAAATTGAATAGATGTGTCTGAAAAATTTCGGTAATTTTTCAAGAAATCTGCCGTACACATATTTTTCAAGAGCGAGCATCACAAAGTAGTAAAGTCCCCAGAGGATAAAGTTCCAACTTGCACCATGCCAGAAACCTGTAAGAAGCCACACAACAAACATATTTCTCAACTGAAAACGTCTGTTACCACCTAAGGGAATATACACATAATCTCTGAAGAAGCTGCTCAGAGACATGTGCCATCTTCTCCAGAAATCAGTTATCGACAAAGAAACATAAGGGTAATTGAAGTTTTCCCTGAATGTAAACCCAAGCATTCTGCCAATACCGATTGCCATATCAGAATATCCTGAGAAGTCAAAATAAATCTGGAAGAAATAAGCAATAATTCCTATCCATGAGCCTAAAAGAGTAAGGCTTTCTATATCTCCTGCAAGATAATTTTCTGCCAACTTTCCCACAAAATTTGCAAAAATGGCCTTTTTTGTGAGACCTATAAGGAATTTAGTAATACCTTCTGAAAAGTCAGTAAAACGTACTCTTCTTGAAGCAATTTCGTTTGCCACATCAACGTATCTGACAATTGGTCCTGCAATAAGCTGAGGGAACATGCTGACATAGAGAAGAAGGTTAAAATAGTTCTTCTGATAATCAACATCTCTTCTGTAAACATCAACAACATAACTCAACGCCTGGAAAGTATAGAAAGAAATACCGATAGGCAGAACAAGATTTGTCTGCGGTATGCTGAAAGGTAACAGCAGATTCAGGTTTGTTGTGAAAAAATTAAGATATTTGAATACGACAAGAAAGCCGAGAGTCACCACAACCGACAAAGCAAGTGAGAATTTACGTACACCGTTACTCTTTGCTTTGCCGATTACGACACCGGCTAAATAATCTATAAAAGTTGTTAAGAGCATTACAACTATCCACTTAGGTTCACCCCATGCATAAAACACAAGGCTTGCAAGCAGAAGTATTGCATTTTTTCCCTTTAAGAACGGACACAGATGATATAAAATCAGAACTGCAGGAAAAAATATACAAAGGAAAACAAGACTTGAAAATACCATATTTTTCTCTCTTTTTCGACCAATATTTCATACTATAATATCATATCACTAAAAAGAAAAAAATCAAGGGTATTTACAAAAAATTAAGAGACTTTTTCCATTTCCTTTTTTATTTTTTCAATAATTCTTTTTTCTAATCTTGAAATATAACTCTGAGAAATTCCAAGGATGTCAGCCACCTCTTTCTGAGTGTGTTCATGAGGCATCCCGATACCGAAACGCATCTTCATAATTGTCCTTTCTCTTTCTCCGAGAGAATCAATAAGAGAATGAAGGAGTCTGAGTTCATCCTCCTTTTCTATAGGCTGACCGACTGTATCTCCCTCACTTCCGAGAACATCAGAAAGAAGCAGTTCATTTCCGTCCCAGTCCACATTGAGAGGTTCATCAATCGACACTTCTGTTTTAAGGACATTTGTTTTTCTGAGAAACATGAGAATTTCATTTTCAACACATCTGGAAGCATAAGTTGCAAGTTTTATATTTCTTGACGGACAAAAAGTATTCACTGCTTTTATAAGACCGATTGTACCGATAGATATTAAATCTTCCGTGGGAACACCTGAATTTTCAAACTTTTTAGCGATATACACAACAAGTCGCAGGTTATGAACAATAAGGGGTTCTCTTGCGCTGTCGTCACCTCTTTCAATTCTTTCCATTATTTCTTTTTCTTCTTCTTTGCTCAGAGGAGGAGGCAGAGTTTCAGGACCGTTGATGTAATGGATTTCCTGCGACATAAATTTATATTCAAGTTTTTCAATTATCAGATACAGTTTTTGTTTGAGAAACCATAATATTCTCAGCATTTCTTACCATTCCTTTCAGAATAAATTGGGATTGAGAAGCATTTGAAAGCTTTCATTTATATATTTTTTACGACCTGTTACCGCAACAAAAACTTTGTCAGTTTCAAAAAAATTTTTAACAGTAAGTCTGTCAGGGCGAAAAGAGGGCATTGTACCTGTCTCAGTTACCGTAGAAAAAGAAACAAGCCTTACTTTCTTTTTCCAGTTTTCATCTTTAATTTCACCGAGGGAATTTATATCACCTTTGAAAAAATTTTCAGAATCAGGAGAAAAAATTTCTTTGAGAAAATCGTATGTACAAACAACCACGGGATATCCCGAAAAACTCTCTGCAAGGGTATTACCGGTATCAAGCATGGCCCTGCCACTGAGAATTTTTCCGTCAATTTCAAGAGTAAAATCAAAAATTGACTGTTGGGGTTTATTTTTCAGTATTATACGGAAGATTATCCTGACAAGAATATAGCAAAAAGCAGTTGAAACAATAAGTGCAGGCAGACTTATACCGAAATAAACTGTTGAATTATTTATGAGCATTCCTGACGGTCTGAAAATAATCCACAGTGCAATCATCAGTCCTGCAAAAACAAATGTCATCAGCAAAAATACAGATACAATTTTCAGAAAGCGTTTATATGTTTTAAAACCGAATGATATGTAGGTTATGATAACACCTGCAACAAGCCGTGAAAATATATTGAGAAGTGCTCCCATTTCAGGAAGAAACACCTGCAGAGAATAAATACCTCCTGCCAATGCACCGAGAAAAAGACGCCATCCCCGTGTTTTTTCCCTGAGAAAAAATTCCGTTACCGAGAGTAGCAGAAAAGTGACTATCAGGTTAAGAATAACAAGCACATCAACGTATATAATCTCTTGCAGGATAACCACCTCCCTGATAAATTATAATTTTCAACGAAAAATCCCCTCAGTCTGCTTACGCAGACATCTCCCCTTGCATTTTCAAGGGGAGGCTAAAACCGAAACACACCGTTAAATTATAATTTGTCGGTTCATTTTCGGTCATCATCGTAGGGGACGGGTTTCCCGTCCCGTAATAGAAATCATATAAATTCATGACGGGCGCCGAAACGACGCCCCTACGGTGTAGCTGTTGATTTCATTATATAATTGCGTCGCAGACCCAACATTTTGCACTGAATTATAACCATTATACCCTTCTCTCTGAAAACATTTTGTCGCATTGTGGGGCGAAATAAAAAAGTCTTACGGACACTCGCATCCGTAAGACTTTTAAAATATTTATCAATAAAGAATTCTTTTCAGTTCATCTGCAAACTGACGGCTGTTCACGTTACAGAGTTTATGAGCATCTGTGCCCACATTGAAAACACATCCCACTTCTTTTCCTATCTGGAAATATCTGTGATAAAATTCAGGATTTCCGAGAATTGCACTTGTGTTAAGTTCCCAGGCTATTTCCTTTTTCGTTGCTTTTTCCATTATGTCACCAAGTTCATTGTCAGTATATTCCTTTGTGACAAGTGTTTTATCTTCAAAACATTTGATATATCCCGCCATAAAGGGATGTGCAAAACAGTCTGCCTTTCTCATTTCAATTACGCTTTCTGCCATTTTAAGCATCTGAACGGCATAACCTCTGGGTGATTTATCCTCAGGCTGATCCCAGCAGGATACATGAAAATGATTAAGGGTATAAAGCTTATAATCCATCTGCATATCGCATTCTTCATCGTTGAGGAATTTGCCGATGCCTGTACAGGAAAGTTCACCGCCTACAAGGATTTTTATATCCTTTTCATCACCTATTTCGTCAAGGATAATTTTTCTCTCATTGGCAAGTTCATTCTTTTTTGAAGCACCGTCATGGTTTGTGATAGCAATAAGTGAAAGACCCGCTTCCTTTGCTGTGTTTACAATATTGCTTACCGTCATTTCAGGCTTTGCACAACCTGAAAAAGGGGTTGAGTGAATGTGCATGTTGTGTCTGACAAGTTCATCAATGTCATAGGTTTTTTCATGAAAAAACATTTTTATCTTCCTTCCTGTTCAAACTGAATTTCTGTATCTGATGACAGCATCGGACTTAGTTTTTTGTTTTTTATTTTACGGTCAATATAGTTCTTTGTGATTTTCGTAACCTGACCTGACAAAAGAAGTACACCGATAAGGTTTGGTATTGCCATAAGGGCATTGAGTGTATCGGAAATTTCCCACACAAGGGAAAGGTTCATGGTAGCACCTGCAACAATAAACAGAGAAAATACAATTTTGTATATTATAGTAGCTTTTTTACCGAAAAGATATTCTACACTTTTTGTTCCGTAAAATGACCAGCCGAGAATTGTAGTAAAGGCAAAAAGCGTAATAGAAACTGCAAGTATCATCCCTGCCAAATTACCGAATACACTTGCAAAAGCATCTCCCACAAGGGCTGAACCTTCAAGTTTGCTTGTTTCAAGAACTCCTGTTGAAAGGACTGTGAATGCAGTCAGAGTACAGACAACTATAGTGTCAAAGAACACTTCAAAAATGCCCCACATACCCTGCTGAACAGGTTCTTTTACATCAGAAACAGAGTTGACAATTACCGCTGAGCCGAGACCTGCTTCGTTTGAAAACACACCTCTTTTGAAACCCATGGTAATCGCATTTTTCACAATTGCACCGCTGATACCTCCGCCAATTGCAGATAAACCGAAAGCATTTGTGAAAATCGAAGAAAAAACAGACGGTATGCTTTTAATGTTAAGCACAACTATACTCAAAGTGAGAATTATGTAAACGATCGCCATGAATGGAACAATTTTTTCAGCAACTGCACCTATTCTTTTTACACCACCGAGTAATATGAAACCGACAATTACTGCAATAGCAATACCAACAGCCAAGGGCGGTATATTAAAAGAATTTTCAAGAGATACTGCTATGGCATTTACCTGTGACATATTTCCTATACCGAAAGATGCCAGTGCACAGAAAATTGCAAAAAGAACAGACAGAGGCTTGGCAAAATGCTTTACGATCTTTCGTTCTTTAAGCCCCTCGCTTATGTAGTACATTGCACCTCCTGCCCATTCACCGTCCTTGTTTTTCTTACGGTAATAGACACCGAGAATGTTTTCAGCAAATGAAGTCATCATTCCGAAAAATGCCGAAACCCACATCCAGAAAACTGCACCCGGACCGCCAATTGTCAAAGCTGTTGCAACACCTGCAATGTTGCCTGTGCCGATTGTTGCTGCAAGGGCAGTTGACATTGCCTGAAACTGTGAAATTGATTTATCTTTCCCTGATTTACCCGATTTTTTCTTTCCGAAGGCAGAAAAAATTGTCATTTCAAGAACGTGCTTGAAACGCCTTAACTGAAAGAAACCCAATCGGCACGAAAAATAAATACCCGTACCGATTATGAGAACAAGCATGGGCACACCCCATACAACTGAATTTATTGAATCGTTTATAGTTTTAATTATTTCCATGTGACACCTCAACATTCACCTTGGGTAAATCCCATCTGAAATAAGCTGCTAAAATTCTGATAAGCACCACAAGCAAAACTGAAGATACAAGTGAAATTGTGTAATTCACATTCATCTTTTCAAGATAAAAGAAAAGAAGTCCTCCGATTATCGCAGCAAGAGCATAAATCTGTTTTACAAGCACAAGCGGCTTTGCATGACTGAGCAGGTCTCTCAGAATACCTCCACCTATACCTGTTATCATACCAAGAAAAACGCAGAAGAAAACATTGTCACCAAAACCTGCATTTATACCTGATTTAACACCCACTATTGCAAATGCCCCCAAACCTACTGCGTCAAAAATATTAATAACTTTGTCAATGGCAACTCTGTTTCTGAAAAATCTTTCTTTCAGAATTGAAACAACCACAATTACAGCAACTGCACAGACTGCCACGTAAATCAGGTATTCGTAACTGTAAAACATTTTGGGAGGTATTTCACCGATGAGAATATCACGCATCAGTCCTCCGCCGAAAGAGTTTACAAAGGTTATAAACACAACACCAAAAAGGTCAAGTTTTCTGTCAATGGCAAGCATTGCTCCTGAAACGGCAAAGGCAATAAGACCGATAACCTCGGCAACATAAAAGATTATATCTGAAATTTCCATAAGTAATTTCTCCTCAATTGCACATTGCTACGCTGAGTGCCGCAATGTCACCTAAATTTTCTTCAAGCTCTGCCGGAACAATTTCACAAACATTTCTCGCAAGGCTGAGGCTTTCCTCTTTCAGCGTTTCTTCCATATATTCACGAAGCAACTGTTCGCTACGCTGAAAAATTGAACCGATAACAATTCTCTCAGGATTTAAAATATCAACTAATACACTGAGACCTCTGCCAAGCTGTCTTCCACAGATTTCATATACTTTCTTTGCAGTTTCATCACCCGAAAGAGCACTTTCAGCAATCACTTTTGCAGTTATGTTTTCAAGTTCATCCTTGTTTCTGCAGAAGGAAGTGATTTCACCCATCTGAAGTTTTTCAAGAGCAAGTTCTTTTCCTAACTGTGCAATACCCCCACCTGAACAGAAGCCTTCAAAAGAACCTTTTTTTCCGTATCCTACAGGACCGAAATTTTCAAGTCTTATGTGGCCTACTTCACCTGCCATGTCGTTTGTACCACTGTAAAGCTTTCCGTCAAGAATGAGACCTGCTCCGAGACCTGTACCAAATGTGAGAAAAACCATATTCTGTGTTCCTTTACCTGCACCGAATTTCCATTCAGCAAGTGCACACGCATTTGCATCATTGCAAAGATAAACGGGAACGGAAAATTCTTTTTTAAGTATTTCGCAAATCGGTACATTATCCCAACCTACAAGATTAGGTGGTGACATAATAACACCTTTTTTTGAATCAAGAGGACCACCACAACTGATACCAATTGACTCAAATTCACCCATTTCACGTGTTACTTCAATAAGTTTTTCAATTGTACCGTCTTTATCTATAGTTTCAAAACGGACTTTTCTGAGAATTTCGCCTTTTTCATTTCCGAGAACAACGGCACATTTTGTACCGCCGATATCTATACCGAGAAACATACTTTCACCTTATTTCTTATCTGTACTTCCGAAACCACCGTTTCTGACATCGGTTACATTATCATCTTCCGTAATTCCGAAAGGAAGAAAAATACCCTGAGCAAAACCGTTTCCTGCTTTGACGGAAACAATTTTGTCTTCAAAAGAACAGTTTGTAACTTTTATAAATATATGACCCTCGTTATCAGAGTTATAATAGTCAGCGTCAATAATTCCAACAGTATTGTCAAGCTGAAGTCTGAATTTAAATCCCAGACCACTTCTGGGAAATACAGCAAGTACCCAACCGTTGTCAATTTTCGCTCTGATTCCCGTAGGAATTTTAACTGTTTCTCCCGATTTCAGTTCAAAATCAATGGGAGTCGAAAAATCATATCCTGCAGAGCCTTCCGTTGCACGGACAGGGATTTTTATATTATCATAAATTTCTTTTATTTCTTCTTCAGGCAAATCGAATGCTTTCCTGAATTCGTCAAAACTCACCTTTTCAAATTTCGCTATTCTCTGCATTTTCAAAACTCCTTTATTTTACTACACTATATTTTACATTATATTAACTAATCTGACAAGTTATTATTGCAAAAAAATCGGCACAGCAAAAAAATTTACTGTACCGATAAATACTTAATTAATCTTCATCCTCGTCTTTATCCGACTTGGGAGGGTCAATGAAGCATACGAGGGTTTTTACGATTCTGTGTTCTGCAATTTCAGTAACTTTTATGTTGAGTCCCTGTGACTGAACTTCAACCTGTGTTCCGTCTTCGGGGATTGTGCCGAGAACACCAAAAACGTATCCTCCGAATGTATCATTATCATATTCGTCATCAATGTCAATACCGAGAGCCTTTTCAACATCCTCAACCTCGGCTTCACCACCGATCATCCATGTTTCGGAGTCAATTTTGATGATTTCTTCTTCAGGCTTTTCTTCAAACTCGTCATCAATATCGCCAACCAATTCTTCAAGAAGGTCATTGATTGTAACAATACCTGTCATTCCGCCGTATTCATCAAGAACAACCGCAAAATGGTCACGCGAATGCTTCATTCTCTCAAAAAGAACGTCAGCCCTTACGCTTTCAGGAACAAAATATGCAGGACGTACAGCCTCTTTCATTACGTTTTCACGTGATTTATCTCTGAGACGGAAATAATCCTTCGTATTGAGAACACCGATAACATTATCAACACTTTCTTCACATACGGGATAAAGAGAATGACGGCTTGAGAAAATTGTTTCTTCCCATTCTTCTTCCGTTTCTTCACTCCACAGGAAAGAAATGTCTGTTCTGTGTGTTGCAACTTCACCTGCTGTGATATTATCAAATTCGAAAACATTTGTGATAATTTCCTGTTCATCAAGGTCGATAGCACCTGTCTCTGTACCTGCATCAACCATAAGACGGATTTCTTCCTCTGTAACTTCGTTATCCTCTGAGTTGGGGTCAATACCGCAAAGACGGAGAATAACGTTTGTTGACTTTGTAAGCACCCAGACAATCGGCGCAAAAATTTTAGCACACACACCCATAAGTCCCGAAACACCGAGCGCCATTTTTTCAGTCTTTTTCATTGCAAGACGTTTCGGTACAAGTTCACCGAAAACAA
>JAZRNJ010000300.1:0-5053 GCA_045648125.1 Acutalibacteraceae bacterium | reverse complement strand
ACTTTCATTGTTGCAACAGGGTTAGTAGCATTCTGTGACTGATATGCAACGTAGTCACCTGCTCTGTCCTGAATTGTGCCGACAATGTCAACAAGTTCAACTGTACCACCGTCAACCATGTCTTTGTAAAGACCTGTCATTGTCTTACCTTCAGCCATTGTGATTGCAATGTAATCTGTGCCTTTATATGACTTGATTGATGCTGAACCACGGAGGGGTTTAAGAAGTGAAAGGTCAAGTTCTTTACCATGCCCGTTGCTTTCATAATGAATTGTAGCATTCTTCAGTGGAGCGTTATATGAACGGATTTCAGTTTTATTCCACTCTTCTTCCGTGCCTCCATAATAGACATCTTTGAGATTTTTGCAATTATCAAAAGCATAAGAACCTATACTTATTACACTATCAGGAATTGTAATTGACGCAAGTCCTGTACAATCCTCAAATGCAGAAGAACCTATTTTCGTTACACCATCTTCAATAATAATCTCAGAACATTTGCTGATATACCAAGGGGTATATTGGTGATTTGTTTCAGTTGAACTTGTTCCGTAACTCTGCATTGTGCCTGTACCTTTTGTCAAAGTTACTTTTTCGATATTTGTACATCCACCAAATGTATATGAACTGTCATATATTTTTGCTGATGCAGGCATCGTAAGTTCCTTAAGTCCCGTACAATCGCAGAAAGCATAATCACCTATGCTTGTAACTTTGACAGGAATTATAATTGCTGTAAGTCCCACGCAATTATAAAACGCATGGCCTTCTATGCTTCTTACGCTTTCAGGAATATTGATTGTCTTTAACCATGAACACCTATAAAAAGTATATCTGCTTATTTTAGTTACATTATCAGGAATGGTTATTTCAACCTCAGTCTGTAAAACACCATCTATATATAGATTTTCTGCATAATAAAACGGATTTTCATTAGCTTCATCAAAAGTTATTTTAATCCAATTATTTATGTCACCTGTATAGTGAACATCAGCAAGTTTTGTACAATTATCAAACGCATCAGAACCTATACTTATTACACTATCAGGAATTGTAATTGACGTAAGTCCTATGCAATAACGAAATGCATAACTACCAATGTTTGTTATACCATCTTCAATAATAATCTCAGAACATTTGCTGATATACCAAGGGGTATATTGGTGATTTGTTTCAGTTGAACTTGTTCCGTAACTCTGAATTGTGCCTATACCTTTAGTCAGAGTTACTTTTTCGATATTTGTACATCCACCAAATGTATATGAACTATTGTATATCTTTGCTGTCGCGGGCATTGTAAGTTCTTTGATGCCTGAACAGTTATAGAATGCGTAGTTTCCTATGCTTGTAACTTTGTCAGGAATTATAATTGCTGTAAGTCCCACGCAATTATAAAACGCATGGCCTTCTATGCTTCTTACGCTTTCAGGAATTGTGACTGAGGTAAGGTTGTAGCAATCATAAAAAGCACGATCACCTATACTTGTGACGCCATCTTCAATTACAATTTCTTTGATCGTATTTCTGCTGATGTACCAGGGAGTGTACCGATAATATGTATTAGTTGCAGAACTTGAAGTGCTTGTTCCGTAATTCTGCATTGTGCCTGTACCTTTTGTCAAGATTACTTTTTCAATGTTTGTACAACCACCAAAAGTATATTCACTATTAAATATCTTTGCTGATGCAGACATAGTGAGTTCTTTTAGTTCTGCACAACCATAGAACGTATAATCACGTATGTTTATAACACTGTCAGGAATTGTGATTGATTTAAGACTTTGACAATTATAAAAAGCACGAGCACCTATACTTTTAACACTGTCAGGAATTGTGACCGTTTCAAGGCTTGTGCAACCATAGAACGCAGCAACACCTATACTTTTAACTCCGTCGGGGATTTTTATTGTTGTAAGTCCTGTGCAACCATCGAAAATAGAAGAACCTATGCTTGTTACACTATCAGGGATTTCTATTGTTATAAGTCCTGTGCAATATCCGAACGCATAATAACCTATGCTTGTTACACTGTCTGGAATTGTAACAGATGCAAGACTTGTGCAACCATAAAACATGTATTCACCTATACTTGTGACACCGTAAGGAATTTTAACAGATGTAAGGTTCGCACAATTATAGAATGTATGTGAACCTGAGCCCATACTTGTGACAGTATCAGGAATTGTGATTGAAGCAAGGTTTGTACATCCACTGAATGCACTGTCACCTATGCTTGTTACAGTATCAGGAATTACAACGCTTGTCACATCGGTATTTTCAAATGTTCCGTCTGCAATAGCAGTTACAGTTATTCCGTGCAGGCTGCTCGGAATGTTTGCCGGTTCTGCACCACCGGTAAATTTATCAATAGTATAGCTTCCGTCAACAACAGATACGTCATAAGGCAAAACAGTTATTCTGCAGGAGCCTTTCGTACCATTTTCGGACGTTGCAGTAATAACAGCCTCACCGGGTCCGACAGCTGTAATATTGCCATAAGAGTTTACAACAGCTACATCTGTGTTGCTTGATGAATAGTAAAGTTCTCTGCCTATAGCATTTGTAGGATATGCTGTAGCCGGATTGCAAATACCTTCATTTGAGAACATTGTGTAACTACCTATTTTGAATGAAACACGATTAACATTAACAGTTGGTGCAGTAGAAGCATTATCAAGATTAACATCATAAAGTATTTCATACATTTTCTGTGCGTGGCTAACCCATGTATAATATCTGCTCCAGATTATATTTCTTGTTGATTCGCAAACATCAACAACCGTTTGATAATCATTGCAACCAAACATAGATTTCATCATTCCCCACAAAGAACCATTCCCTGCAAGAGAATAACCAAGTTGTTGCATTAAATTGGTTGCATAATACTGTGTCATTAATGTTGTTCTGTAAGCTGTACGACATTTTTCAGCGTTAGCGACCGAACTGTTTGAAAGATAATTACTACGATATTTCTCCATGCACTCACGCAATGCATCTTCAATAATCGCTGCTGCATCAACAGTGAGATAACCTGTGTTTAAATCATTAACATTAAAAACAGCATTAGCTACAGAAGTGCCTAAGTTCCAGACAAAATTAACCAAACCTATTGAATTTGAAAGAGTCGTTGCAACAAATTTTACAGTCTGAAACAACAACTTATCCACAGTATATGCACCTACATAAATATCTGCAAGGCGCATATTTTCACGAACTTCTTCCGGTGTGTTAAGTTGTTCATATATTGTGACCATGCCATTGATTGCAATTTTTAAATTAGAATTTGACGTTTTATAATACATATCGCTAAGCAAATCTATAACCTGTGCATTATATCCTGCGATTGCATAGAGGGTGTTTATTTGTTCAACAGCACTATATATAGTAGTTCCCATTTCGATAAATTCAGAAAGCAAACCTATTACATCAACTAAATCACCGTATTTTAAAACAGCTTTGTTTGTATCTACTATTGAATCACCAAGTTTAGAAATTTGTGCATCTGACAGTTTTGAGAAATTTGCTTCCATAAAATCTTGAAAGTCCATATCAACAGAATCAGAAATATCACTATAGAATTTATTGTAAGTTATTTCCATACACTTGTTTGTATTTGAAACAACAGAGTTTTTAATCGAGTTATTGCTTAAATCATAAAGGTCTTTACTACTTAGAACGTCCATAAGCACCACTGAGTAAAAGTGTTCAGGGTGAGAAAACAAATTAATGCCATTATCATACGCCTGAACAGATGAAATTGTCACACCTTTAAAAAAACTATGTTCAGAAAAATAGTTATGAAAATCCTGATGAAAAAATTTGTCATTTATTACACGATCATACACATCCACGCTACCATTCAGAGTTGTACCATCATATTCAAATTCATTCATCAAATATTCAACTTCAAACTTCTGATACTCCGGAATTTCTTCAACATCTGATGCCGTTGAAGAAAGCACTGCCGATGTTACAATTCCGATTGTTAACACTAAAAACAAAAGTATGCTTATAAACTTTTTCATTTTCATTCCTCCTGAAGATTTATGGAAAAAACATACATTTATACTATGAGGATTATTTTATCACAACAGAAAATTTTATGCAAGAGTTTGCTTTTTTTAATACGCTAAAATGCTTTTTGACATCATGAACGCCCCTGCCATTTGGTGTAAAAAATTTGTCTGAAGCAGTAAACAAAAAATCCCTGCCCGTTTTTACCGGATAGGGATTGATTGTACTTTTAAATTATTTTATGCAGCAAAGAGTGTACCGTTCTGAATACCGCTGATAACTGAAGCAATTGTTTCTGTAACAACATCCCAGTTAGCAAAAATTACACCGATTGTTGTAAAGATACCTGTAATTGTTTCTACAATATCGTTGATGAAATTCTTAATCATATCAAGGATTGACTCATTTTCTTCAACAATTTCGCCATCGTCAGTCATCATCCATACCTGACCTGCCCAGAAGGGGTTAGCAGTACCTATCATAAGACCGCAATCCATGTTTGCAAACACACGAAGTCCGTGGTTTGTGGGGTCACCGAGACCGTTTGTTGTGATAGTTTCAAAGTTGATACCATCTTCTGAAACATAAAGGTCAAAACCTCTGTCTGCTTTTGCAAGGTATCCTGCACATTTGAGAAGACCTTTTACTTTTTCGATAAGTTCTTCTGTTGACATTTCTGTCTTAGCATCGCCTTCAGCTTCGCCTGTAGCAAGATTTACGATTTCGTTTGTTGAGTAATTGTCAAAAAGATAGTTAAGACTTGCAAGACTTGCTTTTTCAGCCTTTGTCATCTTAGCACCTTCAAGTGCTTTTTCCTGTGCGGCATTACTTGCTTCAAGGAATTTTTCAATGTAACCGATAAGCTGTCTCCATTCAGCTCTTGTCATTGTTATAAGGTCTTTGTTAACAAACTGACCGATAGGCTGAAGAAGGCTTGATGTATCGAATGTGCCAACGAAAAGTTTTCCGTTATATGATGTCATTCTCCAGATGTACTGGTTTTCGTTTCTGCCGAAACCTGATTTCTGACCTGAAAGAC
>JAZRNJ010000299.1:0-1213 GCA_045648125.1 Acutalibacteraceae bacterium | reverse complement strand
CATCACGCGCAAAGCTCTGCCCTGCATATTTTTTTCTTCATATGATTTGATTTTATCAGCCAGAACTTCTTTGATTAAAGGTCTGTAAAGATTAAGTCCTTTTCCGCTTTTACAGTCTGCCGCAATGGCAGCAATGCCCTGACTTTTAAAATAATTTATCCATTTTCTTGTTGCATTTTCGTCTGCAACATCACATTTATTGAGAATTACTATCCGGGGTTTGCCCGAAATAATATCTGAAATTTCAGGATTATGACTGCTTACAGGAACACGTGCATCAACAATTTCCGTAACTGCATCAACAAGAGGAAGACTCTCCTTGATTTTACGGCGTGTTTTTGCCATGTGTCCGGGAAACCACTGCACAACCTGATTCTGAAAATCACTTGCCATCCTTATTACCTCAGTTTACTTCCCAGCTACCGGGAGGTGAAAGTCTGCCCACAACTGTTCCGTAAACGTATCTTTCATCAATAAGTCCCACCATATCTGAACGGCTGTCTGTTGAGTCGTTTCTGTTATCTCCCATTACAAAAAGATATCCTTCGGGAACTGTAACGCTTTCCCTGAAATCTTCCTGTGCATAAGTGGGTGAATTGAGAGTATATGTAACATTTTCAGGCTGACCGTCAATGTAAACAATGCCCTCTTCAAAATCTATGTCAACTGTCTGACCACCTACAGCTACAATTCTCTTGATAATGGGTTCATTGAATGCATTGGGCTGAGTTATAACAACTATATCCCCTGCTTCATGAGTGTTATCAAAAGCTGTTACCATAAGCATGTCCCCATCTGACAATGTAGGAAGCATTGACCTACCGCTTACAGTTGCAGTTCTGAAAAAGAACGTAAACACAACTGCAATTGCAACAATACCTGTCATTACAATTGAAGCAAAATCAAAAAGTGAAGAACCTTTTTCGGATTTTGTTTTAATCTCTTTATTTTCTTCCATGATGTTGCCTCCTTATCTGAGATTTATATAATCAATATTTTTCATCGGAAATACTCTTAAAATAACTCTGCCCAGAACATACTTTTCATCTACGAAACCTATCTGAGTTGAACGGCTGTCAAGAGAACCGTCTCTGTTGTCACCCATAAGGAAAACCTTGTCTTCAGGAACAACAACAGGAAATTCAACATCATAACTGACATTTGTAGGTGTGTTTATGTACGGTTCATTAAGAACAACCCCGTTTACAAGAAC
>JAZRNJ010000298.1:0-3786 GCA_045648125.1 Acutalibacteraceae bacterium | reverse complement strand
CAGATGATTCAATAGGTAACAAAACTGTAACTCTTGTTGACAAAATCTGTCCTTTTTGGTATAATGAACACAAATCTTAGTGCTTCGGGAATGCCAAGGGATTTAACAGACATATCAAAGCCGTATTTATTCGGTTTGTATCTTTATGTCCCTGTCATTTTGACAGGGATTTTTTACAGTTAACAGGAGGAAAACAATGAACTTCGTTTTAAAAGATGCCAAAGTTTTTCGTAAAGGTAAGTTCATAAAAGGCGATATTCTTGTAAAAGACGGTCGCCTCAGTCATCTTTTCGGTTTTTCATCTGTTCCCAGCGATGCTATTGTTTATAATGCGGAAAATTGTATTATTATACCCGGTCTTATTGATGTACACGTGCATCTCAGAGAACCGGGTTTTTCTTTTAAAGAAACAATAAAAAGCGGAACAGAGGCAGCGGCACATGGTGGTTACACCCGCATCTGCTCAATGCCGAATCTGAACCCTGTACCTGACAATATGAAAAACTTAAAACAGCAACTTGATATTATAAAATCTGATGCAGTTATCAAGGTCACACCTTACGGTTCAATAACCGTAGGTCAGATGGGCGATGAACTTTCTGACATGGAAGCGATGAAAGACTGCGTTGCAGGTTTTTCTGATGACGGAAAAGGTATTCAGGAAGCTGAAATGATGATAATGGCTATGGAGAATGCAAAAGCATGCGGTAAAATGATTGTTGCCCATTGTGAAGATAATTCTCTGCTTCATGGCGGTTATATACATGACGGTGAATATGCCCGTCTTCACGGACACAGAGGTATCTGTTCTGAAAGCGAATATCTTCCCATAAAGAGAGATATCCCTCTCGCTAAACGTACAGGCTGTGCTTATCATGTCTGTCACATTTCAGCAAAAGAAAGCGTTGAAATTATAAGACAAGCAAAGAAAGACGGTGTTGATATCACCTGCGAAACTGCACCTCATTATCTTGTTTTCAACGATATGGATTTAGAGGAAGATGCAAGATTTAAAATGAATCCTCCCATAAGAGGTGAAGAAGACAGACTCGCTCTCATTGAGGGTATCAAAGACGGTACAATTGACATGATTGCAACTGACCATGCACCTCATTCTGCTGAAGAGAAGTCGAGAGGTCTTGAAAAAAGCCTCATGGGTGTTGTAGGTATTGAAACTGCATTCCCTGTACTCTGGACAGAACTTGTCATGAAAAATGTTATCACGGCAGAACATCTTGTTAAAATTATGAGCACTAACCCTGCAAAGCGTTTCGGTTTTGAGAGTGCACTTGCAGATGGCGGAATTGCTGATTTTACTGTGTTTGACGTGAATGAAGAATATGAAATCAACCCTGAAAACTTCCTTTCTATGGGCAGAAGTACTCCTTTTGCAGGCAGAAAAGTACACGGAAAATGTCTTATGACAGTCTGTGACGGAAAGGTTGTTTATAACGATATGGAAGGTAGGAAAGAGTAAATGAAACAGTCAATTTTTGAAATTGAATCAAATGAAAAAATTGCAAAAGATGTTTTCAGAATGGTTCTTTCAGGTGACACATCAGACCTTAAAAATCCCGGTCAGTTTGTAAATATCAAACTTGACGGATTTTTCCTCAGACGCCCTATTTCAGTCTGTGATTATGATGACGGAACACTTACTCTCATTTACAAGGTAGTAGGTGAGGGAACTGAAGTTATGAGCAGAATGTGTAAAGGCGAAAAACTTGACATTCTCACAGGTCTCGGAAACGGATTTGACACTTCTGTCAGTGGTCAAAACCCCGTTGTTATCGGTGGTGGTGTAGGTGTACCTCCCATGTTCAACCTTGCAAGAAAACTTATTTCCGAGGGAAAAACAGTAACTGCTGTTCTCGGTTTCAATAAGGAAGAAGAAATTTTCTATAAAGATGAATTTGAAAAACTCGGCGCAAAGGTACTTATTTCAACTGTTGACGGCTCTGTAGGTGTTAAAGGCTTTGTAACAGATGCTATGAAAGAAATTGACTTTTCCTACACTTACTGTTGCGGTCCTGAACCTATGCTCAAAGCAGTTTACAATGCATCCGAAAAATCAGGACAGTTCAGTTTTGAAGAAAGAATGGGTTGCGGTTTCGGTGCATGTATGGGTTGCAGTTGCAAGACAAAATACGGCAATAAACGAATCTGCAAAGATGGTCCCGTTCTTGTAAAGGAGGAAATTATATGGTAAACATGAAAGTTAATCTGTCAGGTGTTGAACTTGACAATCCTATAATTCCCGCAAGTGGTACATTTGGTTTCGGCTATGAATTTGCAGAACTTTATGACATAAATATTCTCGGTTCACTTTCTTTCAAAGGAACAACACTTGAACCTCGTTTCGGTAACCCCACACCGAGAATTGCAGAAACAAGAAGCGGTATGATTAACTCTGTAGGACTTCAGAATCCCGGTGTTGATAAGGTTATTTCCGAAGAACTTCCGAAACTCCGTGCTTGTTTCAATAAGCCTATTATGGCAAACATCAGCGGTTTCTCAATTGATGAATACAGAACCTGCTGTGAAAAAATTAATAAAGAAGACCAGGTTGAATTCATTGAAGTAAATGTCAGCTGTCCCAACGTTCACAACGGTGGTATGAGTTTCGGTACATCACCCGAAAGTGCAGCTGAAGTAACAAGAGCAGTCAAAGCAGTTACGGACAAGCCTGTTTTTATCAAACTCAGCCCCAATGTTACTGATATTGTGGCTATCGCAAAAGCATGTGAAGAAGCGGGTGCAGACGGCATCAGCCTTATTAACACTCTTCTTGGTATGAAAATAGACCTTAAAACAAGAAAACCTGTAATTGCAAACAAAATGGGTGGTTTCTCAGGAGATGCAATTTTCCCTGTGGCTGTCAGAATGGTTTATCAGGTTTATGAGGCAGTTAATATTCCCATCATAGGTATGGGTGGTGTTTCACGAGCAGAAGATGTTATCGAACTTATGCTTGCAGGTGCAACAGCAGTTGAAGTAGGTGCAGCAAACCTTGTTGAACCTTACGCTTGTAAGAATATTATCGAAGACCTTCCCCGTGTCATGGAAAAATATGGTATTAATAATTTAAAAGATATAATAGGAGGCGCACACTAATGGGTAAAGACGTAATTATTGCATGTGACTTTGACGGAAAAGAGGAAGTGCTTAAATTCCTCGATAAGTTCACAGGAAAAAAACCTTTCGTGAAAATCGGTATGGAGCTTTATTATTCAGCAGGTCCCGATATCGTTAAGGAAATCAAAGCGAGAGGACACAAAATTTTTCTTGACCTTAAACTTCACGATATCCCCAACACAGTAAAAAAATCAATGGCAGTTCTCTCAAAATTGGATGTTGATATGTGCAACCTCCATGCAGCAGGTACAGTTGCAATGATGGAAGCAGCAATTGAGGGTCTCACACGTCCTGACGGCACAAGACCTCTCCTTATTGCAGTTACTCAGCTTACTTCAACAAGTGAAGAAAGAATGAGAGAAGACCTTCTCATCGAGAAACCTATTGACGAAGTTATTATGCACTATGCATCACGTGCAAAAGCTGCAGGTCTTGACGGTGTTGTATGTTCACCCCTTGAGGCAGCAAAAGTTAAGAGTGTATGTGGCGAAGAATTCTTCACAGTTACTCCCGGTGTTCGTTTTGCAGACGGTGATGTAGGCGATCAGGTAAGAATTGCAACTCCCGAAAGAGCAAAAGAAATCGGCTCTGACTATATTGTTGTAGGCAGACCTATTACTCAGGCAGCAGACCCCGTTGCAGCGTACCAAA
>JAZRNJ010000297.1:0-3822 GCA_045648125.1 Acutalibacteraceae bacterium | reverse complement strand
CAGATACAATGAGTGTTGATGAATGGATAAGAGCAAACGAATTTTCAACCTGTGTTCAGAGCTTCCATCACTTTGGAATTATGCAGTGCATTGCAATGTATCTGAGAAAAGAAAAGAATATTTCTTACTACGATTTTTATTCTGCACTTCATAAATTTATTGAAGAAGAAAGTGAATTCTGCAAACCCTTATTTGAAATGGTTTCGGAAACACTCAGAAATTTTGTTGATGGAAAAAGCGGTCTGACTTATCAGAATGATATTTTCGGAAAAATTACTTACCCTCTGGAAGAAGCAGTTTTCCTTCATTGCCTTTATGATTCCGGTAAGTTTTATAAAGAGATGAAAACATTCATCGGCAGATATATAGACGATGAAGAATTTTTAAATGAATTGTTCAACTATCAGATGGCAGTGGTTTTAAGACCTATGCACGATGATTATGCGTTGAATTTCAGATATAATTTCAAAGATTATTTTGATGCAATTCTTTGCAACTCATATATTCCTCTTGAAAAAGAAGATGTGATTTACAGATTTTACACTCCTTTCAGAACTTCTGATTGGATTGAATATGCAAAGGAAATAATCTGGTATGGCAGAAGAAACGGAAGAATGATGTTTTCAAGTATGCCGAATGTAATAGAAAAATTATAAAAGCAAAAGAGGTGATTCACTCTGAAAAACATATATATGGTGCAGCCTAATTCCCAATACGGAAACTCTGTTTATTTCCCTTATGCTGCAGGTTCTCTTATTGCCTACGCTTTTGAGAATGAAAAAATCAGAAGTGAATACCAATTCAAATCTTTTATATATAAGAAAGAAGATATAGACAAAGTTGTCGCTTCTCTTGAAGACCCTTATGCAATAGGCTTTTCCTGTTATGTATGGAACTATGAATATAACAAAGCTTTAGCAGAGAAAATCAAAGAAAATTTTAAAGATTGCAGAATTATTTTCGGCGGACATCAGATAAATCGTGAAAGCGATATTTTAAAAACAGATTTTGTTGATTACTGTATTTTCGGTGAAGGGGAAGAAATTTTCAAAAAACTTCTTCTCAGTTTTACAGGAAAAGAAGATGTTGAATCAATCCCAAATATTATGTATAAAAAAGACGGAGAATTGATTTTTACCGAAAAGTGCAGAGCAAACATTCCCGAAAGAGTTTCACCTTACCTTGCAGGATATTTTGATGAACTTGTTGAAAAAGAAGAACTTGAATTTTCTGCAATACTTGAAACTAACAGAGGTTGCCCCAATAAATGTGCTTTTTGTGATTGGGGTAATGAAAAGGCGAAAGTACGTCTTTATGATATGGAAACTGTCAAGGCGGAAATCGATTGGATGTCAGACAAAAAAATTGAATATTGTTACTGTGCCGATGCAAACTTCGGTCTTTTTGAAAGAGATGAAGATATTATTGAATATATGATATCCAGAAACAGCATCAACGGTTATCCTCAGAAATTTCAGGCAACATATTCAAAAAATAATTCCGAAACAGTTTTCAAAATAAATCAAAGACTGAATGAGGCGGGAATGTGCAAAGGTGCAACACTTTCCTTCCAGTCTTTACATCAGAATGTGCTTGATAACATTTACAGAAAAAATATGCCTATTGAAAGCTTCCATCATCTGATGAGCCTTTATAATCAGAATTCAATAAGCACTTATTCTGAAATAATTTTAGGCCTGCCGGGGGAAACTTACGAAAGTTTCCGTGACGGTATTGAACAGCTTCTTGAATGCGGTCAGCATATGTCAATCAATTTCTTCAACTGCGAACTTCTGATGAATTCTATTATGAACGACACTGAGTATATGGAGAAATACGAAATTGAATATGCTGTGACAGAGCAACATCAGTATCACGTTGTTCCTGACAAAAAAGATATTACGGAGTTTTCAAGAATAGTTGTTTCCACATCTTCAATGAAAAGAGAAATGTGGATAAAGAGCAATATTTTTGCAGTTTTTGTAAGAGCTTTTCACAACCTTGGTTTGTTGCAGTCTGTGGCAATTTATCTTTACTATGAAAAAGGAATAAAATATTCCGAATTCTATGAAGACCTGATTTGCTGGTCATTGCAGAATAAAGAAAGCATCTGCGGGAAAATTCATAGCTGGCTTGAGAAAAAATACAGAGAGGTTCTTGATAATTCAGGTTCACTTACATGTACCGAACCTGATTACGGTGAACTTACGTGGCCCCTTGACGAAGGCGCTTTCCTGAAAGCCATGAGAAATAATGATAAGTTTTATGAAGAGATAAATGAGTTCCTTGAAAAATATTTTGATGATAAAGTTTTGTTTGAAAACCTTATAAATTATCAGAAGAATATTGTAAAAAGTCCTTTCTCAAAAGGATGTGAGCTTGAGCTTGAATATGATTTTTATTTTTACTTCCGTTCTGTTTATGAAAACAGATATCATCCCTTGGTAAAAAGAAAACACAGAATAAAAATCGATTCTTCAGATACTCCTTCTGATTTGCCTGAATATGCAAAAAAGATTGTCTGGTACGGAAGAAAAGGCGGACAGAATATAATTAAAAAAATTGAGTATATTGATTGAAATTTTTAGTTTAAAGTGTGGTGAAGTGTATGAAAAAGAATATCTATTTTATTCAGCCTAATACTTTGCTGGGGAATTCTGTTTATTTTCCTTATGCAGTAGGTGTTCTTTCTTCTTACGCATTGCAGTTTGAGGATATAAACAGTAAATACGAACTTAAAGGTATAATCTTTAAAGAAGATAAAACTGAAGAAGTGATGTCTGCTATAAAAGATCCGGCAATAGTGGGTTTTTCAAATTATTTCTGGAATTATGATTATAACCTTGAACAGGCGAAATGTATCAAAGAAAAATATCCTCAGGCAACAATAATTTTCGGTGGCCATCAGGTTGCCAGAGATTCAGATTTCCTTGAAAAATATCCCTTTATAGATATTCTGATTTTCGGCGAAGGTGAAATACCTTTTACAAGAATTCTCAGAGCTCTGGATAATGGTACGTCTTTAGGTGAAATCCCCAACATTTCTTACAGAGAAAAAACAGGGGAAATAGTAAAAACAGAAGATAAAGCAGAAGGTGTGGAAGATTACCCCTCACCATATCTTACAGGTGTGTTTGATAAACTTCTTAATGTTCCTGAAAATATGGAATTCAATGCTCAGCTTGAAACAAACAGAGGTTGTCCTTACCATTGCTCTTTCTGCGATTGGTGTGATTATGATTTACCCATGAGACTTTTCCCTATGGAAAGAGTCAAAAAAGATTTAGAGTGGATTTCAGAACACAACATTTCCTATTGTATGTGTGTTGATTCAAACTTCGGTTAGTTTGAACGTGATGAAGAAATTGCAGAGTTTGCAGTTTCCATGAAAAAGAAAAACGGTTTTCCTGACAAATTCGGTGCTTGTTTTGCAAAAAATAAAACAGAGAGAATTTTCACAATAAATAAAATGTTTAACGATGTTGGAATGAGCAAAGGTGTTTCTCTTGCTTTCCAGAGTATGTCAGAAGAAGTTCTTGAAAATATTTCCCGTAAAAACATGAACAAGGACAAACTTTCTGAACAACTTGAACTTTATCATAAAGCGGGAATCCCTACTTATACAGAACTTATTCTCGGACTTCCCGGTGAAACACTTAAAAGTTTTTCAGAGGGAATCTGTGAACTTCTTGAAAGAGGTCAGCACGATTCCATAAATGTTTTCCGCTGTGAAGTTTACCCCAACTCAACCCTTTCCGATAAGGCATATATGGAAAAATTCGGCATTAAAACCGCAATAAATAAGCTGAATATAAACCATTG
>JAZRNJ010000296.1:0-3267 GCA_045648125.1 Acutalibacteraceae bacterium | reverse complement strand
CGCCGTCTGACGGATAGAAAACAAGGATCGATGTGTTTTCAACATCCTTGAAGCCTTCAAGTGCAGCTTTACCTGTGTCACCTGATGTTGCAACAAGAATTACGATTTTTTTGCCGTCAGCAGTTTTCTTTGCAGAAACTGTGAGAAGATAAGGAAGAAGCTGGAGTGCCATATCCTTGAAAGCACATGTAGGGCCTCTGAAAAGTTCAAGGATATAGGAAACATCTGTAAAGGGCACAACCGGTGCAACCTTAACACTGTCAAATTTACCCTCTGCATAAGCACCGTTTACACAGCTGTCAATTTCTTCAGCTGAGAAATCTGTAAGGTAAAGTGACAGAACTTCCTTTGCTCTTTCGATGTAAGACATTTCTGACATCTTTTTGATGTCATCAAGTGAAATCTGAGGAAATGACATGGGCACGAAAAGTCCGCCGTCTTCTGAAATCCCCTGAGAAATCGCTTTTGCAGCGTCAACTGACACTGCCTTGTTTCTTGTACTTGTGTACTTCATTTAACATCCCTCTTTTGGCAATGCCGTCAACTTAACGTCATTGCAATTATATATCATTTTATTGTAACATAATTTATTGATTTAGTAAATACGCATTTGCATTTTCATAAAAGATTTTACGAGTAAGTTTCTCTCCGAAATAATTTATGAAAATGTGGTACAGGCTTTCCATTTTTTCAATGCCTTTCAGTTCTTCATCAATTGAACAACCGTCAAAGTCACTGCCCATACAAACAACATCTTCTGCACCCAGATTTAAAATATGTTCTGCATGTTTTATCAACTTTTCCGTTGCATTACCTGCACCTAAAAATTTGTTATAGAAATTAAGACCTATAAGACCTTTTCTTTCTGAAATAATTTTAATCTGTTCATCCTTCAGATTTCTCACGTGGGGATTAAGACTGTATGCATCGGAGTGACTTGCAATAAAAGGAAAATCAGTTTCTTCGCACAAATCGTAGAAAGATTTTTCACCAAGATGTGAAACATCGGGAATGATATTTCTTTTTGTCATTTCCCTTACTGTCTCTTTACCGAAAGGTGTCAACCCTTTATCTTTTTCAGCAAAACAACCACTTGCAATTTCATTTTCGCCATTCCATGTAAGAGTTAAAATTTTAACACCATCATTATGCAACTTTTCTATATTTTCAAGTTTTCCGTTTAAAACAGCCCCACCCTCAACTGCAAGAACGGGTTTTACATTTTCTGCATTTTTAATTTCTTCCTTATATTTTGAAAGGACTTTTTCATAATAAATTTCTGCATCAGTTCCTCTGATTGTGTCAGGCAACCATATTGCAAAAACCTGTGTCCAACTCTCAAGATATTTTCCTCTTTCAAGAGAAATATCAAGGTCATTATTTTTTAGAGATTTATTCTGCCTGTAACACTCGGTTATGGTGTCACAATGCAAATCAAAAAATTTCATTATTCTACCTCAAATGCATTTTCAATGTGGTTAATATGAATTTTCATTTTATCCTTTTTTACTTCAACCACATCAAAACGTGGTTGTTTTTCCGTAGGATTTTCAGAAAGATAAATTTCTGCAGTTTTAATAATTTTCCTCTGCTTTCTTATATCCACAAATTCTCTCGGCTCGGCAATACTCTTTTCACTTCTTGCCTTTACTTCCACGAAAACAATATATTCTTTATTTTCTGCAATAATATCAATTTCACCGAAACGTGTCTGAAAATTTTTTGAGATTACGTTGTATCCCTGCTTTTTCAGATATTTGGCAGCTTTTTCTTCACCCTCAAGGCCAAAAACACCCAGATTCATTATTTTTCACCTGTAATCTTTTTAAGAAAACTTCTTCTGTGAACGGGAGAAATGCCGTGTTCCATTATTTTTTCGTAGTGAAGTTTTGTGCCGTAACCTTTATGTTTAGGAAATTCGTACTGAGGATACTCTTCTGCAATTTTAGTCATAAGTCTGTCTCTTGTCACCTTTGCGAGAATTGACGCTGCAGCAATTGAAGGGCTTTTTGCATCGCCTTTAACTAAAGTTCTTGCCTGAATGTCAAGACTCGGTTTCTGATTACCGTCAACAAGTGCCAGGTCAGGTTTTACACTTAAACTTTCAACTGCTCTTTTCATTGCAAGAAAAGTTGCCTGAAGAATGTTCATTTCTTCAATTTCTTCAACACTTGCAAATGCGATACCGTAAGCGATTGCCTCTTCGCAAATTATGTCATAAAGTGCATCACGTTTTTTCTCCGTCAGTTTTTTACTGTCATCAAGACCTTCAATTACAAGTCCGTCAGGCAGAATTACTGCTGCTGCACATACAGGACCTGCAAGAGGACCTCTGCCCGCTTCGTCAACACCGCAGACTATATTGAAACCTTGTTCATGTGCCTGATGTTCAAATGTATAATCCATAAAAATTCCTCACTTTGCGAAAAGAGGGCGATATACAATCGCCCTTATCTTATTCTATTGGTATACTGTCAAGTGTGATTTTACCAAGTTTACCTCCACGATATTCGTCAAGGATTGTTGACGCAGCACGTTCCGTGTTAATTTCACCGCCTGAAATGAGCATACCTCTTTTTCTGCCTATCATTTCAAGAATTTCATAAGGCTCTTTATCTTCAAAACCTGTTATTTTGTAACGTTCTGTAAGTCTGTCAGGATAGTCCTTTTTCATAACCTCAAGAAATCTGACAGCAAGGCTTTCAACATCGAGAATATCATCTTTTACAGAACCGATGAATGCAAGTTTATCGCCAACTGCAGGGTCTTCGAATTTAGGCCAGAGGACTCCGGGAGTATCAAGAAGTTCAATTCCGTCACCGATAACAAACCACTGATTATGCCTTGTTACACCGGGTCTGTCGGCAACCTCTGCTCTCTTTTTACCTGCCATACGGTTAATAAATGAACTTTTGCCCGTATTGGGAATTCCCACAACCATAACACGCAAAGCTCTGCCCTGCATGTTTTTTTCTTCGTAGGATTTAATCTTTTCTGCAAGAACTTCTTTAATCAGAGGACGGTATAAGTTGAGACCTTTACCGCTTTTACAGTCTGCTGCAATTGCAGCAATGCCCTGACTTTTGAAGTATGCAATCCATTTTCTCGTTGCATTTTCGTCTGCAACATCACATTTGTTGAGAATCACTATTCTGGGTTTGCCTGAAATAATATCTGAAATTTCAGGATTGTGACTGCTGACAGGAACTCTCGCATCAACAATTTCAGTTACCGCATCAACAAGAGGGAGACTCTCCTTGATTTTAC
>JAZRNJ010000295.1:0-4518 GCA_045648125.1 Acutalibacteraceae bacterium | reverse complement strand
CACCGCCACCACCTGCAATAACAACATCTTTTGTCATGCCAAGTTCTTCTGCAATGTCTTCTTTAAGACAACCTGTGGCTTCAGGACTTTCATAGACATTAGGCAGAAGTGAAAGGTCAATGCCAAGTTTTTCGCACACTTCTTCACTCCATTTTCTTTTGCCTATATCAAGCAACTGTGTACCTGATGCATCAGAAACTTCTGTTGCAAATTCGCCTGAAAGCATAAAACGGATGTAGTCTTTCGGAAGAAGAATTTTTTTGCACTTTGCAAAGTTTTCAGGCTCATTTTCTTTAACCCACATAATTTTACCTGCAGTGAAACCTTCAAGGGCAGGGTTAGCGGTAATTTCAATAAGTCTTTCTTTGCCGATAATTTCTTCAATATCTTTGCATTGTTTTGTTGTTCTGCCGTCACACCAGAGAATTGCAGGACGGATAACTTCGTTGTTTTCGTCAAGCATTACAAGACCGTGCATCTGTCCTGAAAGTCCGATGCTGACAATGTCATTTTTGTCAACGCCACTTGTTTCTACAACGCTTTTGACTGTGTTTTTAACAGCATTCCACCAATGAAGAGGATTTTGTTCTGCCCAACCATTCTGAGGCTGTGAGAGGGGATATTCTTCACTCTGAGATGCGATTACATTTCCTTTCTCGTCGAAAAGAACTGTTTTTGTGCCTGAAGTTCCAACGTCAATACCTAAAAGATATCTCATTTCACTTCAATCCTTTCACAAGCATCTCCAAGGAGTCTGTTGCTTACACTGTCAGGCTGATGTCCACCGATGTAAAGTGTAACGTTACCATCAGGGTCAACACGCTTACCGTCATCAAGAACAGCCTTTATCCAGTATTTATCAATTTCAATTTCAACTGTTTCACTTGCACCTTTTTCGAGTTCTACAGATTTTATGCCACAGAGCTGGAAGTGAGGGGTAACAGTTCTTGAGTCCTTATACTGAGCGTAAACCTGAACTTTTTCAACACCCTTCATGTCACCTGAGTTAGTAACAGAAACGCTTACTTTCATTGTGTTTTCATCCTCTGAAACAATCTTTGCATCAGCATAATCAAATTTAGTGTATGAAAGACCGAAACCAAAGGGGAAGAGGGCTTCACCGTCAATGTATCTGTATGTTCTGCCGAGCATACTGTAATCAAGGAAATCAGGAATGTTGTGGTCACCTTTGTAAATTGTAATTGGGAGTTTACCACAGGGTGAAAATTCACCTGCAAGGAGTTTTGCTGTCGCAAGTCCGCCGAGAGCACCGGGATACCATGCGTGAATAATTGCTTTTGCATGTTTTGTTACTTTTTCGCCAAGGTCAATTGAACTACCACAGAGAAGTACAACAACAACATTTTCACAAACATCACATACTGCTTCAGCAAGTTTCTGCTGAGTTGCGGGAAGATAAACGCTCTTTTTATCACCACATGCTGTGTAATCGTTGTCAAAGCCTGTGTCTTCACCTTCAATTGACTGGTCAAGACCGAGAGCAAGAATTGTAACATCTGCTCTTCTTGCAGCACCGACACCGTCGCTTATCATGTTTGCAAAACCACCCCAGTCATTAAGGTTTTCATAACAATAGTTACAACCTTTTTCAACTGTGATATGTGCGTTTTCAAATTTTCTGCGGATACCGTCAGCAACTGTAATATATTCTGAAGCGTAGCCGTTGTAGTTGCCTTCAAGTGCAGTAACTGAAAGTGCGTTAGGACCAACAATTGCAATTTTCTTGTCTGTGTTTTTATCAAGTGGAAGGAAGTTGTTTTCGTTTTTAAGAAGAACAAGACATTCTTCGGCAGTTTTAAGGTTGAGTGCTCTGTGTTCTTTGCAGTCAAGCAAATCATAACTCAGGTCAGAATAAGGTCTTACTTCTTCAAATTCACCTAAAAGACAACGAATCATGTAAAGTCTTTCACAGGCTTTTGTGATATCTTCTTCATCAATAAGGTCCTGCTCATAAGCTTCCATAAGGCTTGTGTATGTATCGCCACAGTTAAGTTCGCAACCTTTCTTAATAGCAAGAGCAGCTGCTTCAACAGCGTTTTCAGCGCATTTGTGGAACTTCCAGATATCACCGAGTGCACCGCAGTCAGAAACAAAGTAACCGTCAAATCCCCAATCTTTTCGAAGAACTTTTTCCATAAGATATGAGTGAGCACAGCAGGGTTCTCCATTAGTGCGGTTGTAAGCACCCATAACACCTGCAACCTTACCTTCTTTTACTGTTTTTTCAAAAGCAGGGAGATATGTTTCCCAAAGGTCATGCATTGAAATTTGTGCATCAAAGCCGTGTCTGTCTTTTTCAGGACCTGAGTGACCTGCATAGTGTTTCGAACATGCAGTTGCCTTTAAAAATTCGCCTTCACCCTGAATACCTTTAATGAATGCTTTGCCGAGAACAGATGTAAGGAAGGGGTCTTCACCGAAGGTTTCCTGACCACGTCCCCATCTGGGGTCACGGACAATGTTGATGTTGGGTGCCCAGAAAGTGATACCCTTGAAAATGTCAAAATCGTCATATTCAACGTGAGTATTGTATTTGATACGACCTTCGGTTGAAATTACATCTGCCACTTCATTTACAAGTTCGGGATTAAAGGTTGCAGCCATAGCGATTGCGTGTGGGAAAACTGTTGCAGTACCGGCACGTGCTACGCCGTGTGAACCTTCGTTCCACCAGTTATATGCCTTTATACCAAGTCTTTCAATTGCAGGTGAGTTAAAAAGAAGCTGAGACATCTTTTCTTCAACTGTCATCTGAGACACAATCTGTTTTGCTTTTTCTTTAGCGATAGTTTTATTCATCATTTTATGTGTCCTCCGTTAAAACATTATGCTGTTGAGAATGTTTTCAAGATATTCCTGACGTCCTGAGGGAACAGTTTCAAATTCACCGAGACCTTTTGCGTGTGCTTCAAGTTCTTCGATTGTAACTGTCTTGTCAGAAATTTTCTTACCGATACCGCTTTCATAACTTGCATATCTCTGTTTCACGAATTCTTCAATTCTTCCGTCTTCAAGAACTTTTGCAGCAAGTCTGAGACCGAGAGCAAAAGCATCCATACCTGCAATGTAAGAGTAAGCAATATCTTCAGGTGTGTTTGATGCACGTCTTGTTTTAGCATCAAAGTTAAGACCACCGTTTGTGAAACCGCCTGCTTTGATAACTTCAAGCATACACATTGTTGTTTCGTAAACGTTTGTGGGGAACTGGTCAGTATCCCAACCAAGCTGAAGGTCGCCCTGGTTTGCGTCAATTGAACCGAAAGCACCGTTAATTCTTGCAACTGCAAGTTCGTGCTGGAATGTGTGACCTGCAAGAGTTGCGTGGTTTGCTTCGATATTAAGTTTAAAATCGTCCATAAGGTCGTATTTCTGAAGGAAGCCGATAACTGTTGCAGCATCGAAATCGTACTGATGTTTTGTAGGTTCTTTCGGCTTGGGCTCAATGTAGAAATCGCCCTTGAAACCGATTGAACGTGCATACTGTGAAGTAAGTTTAAGGAGGAAGCCTAAGTTGTCAAGTTCCTTACCCATATCAGTGTTGAGGAGAGTTTCATAACCTTCTCTGCCACCCCAGTAAACGTAACCGTTACCACCGAGTTTAACTGTAACTTCCATTGCCTTCTTAATCTGTGCTGCAGCGTAAGCAAAAGCATCTGCTTCAGGAGAAGTACCTGCACCGTTCATAAATCTCGGGTGATTAAAGCAGTTAGCAGTACCCCAAAGAAGTTTTTTGTTGTTTTCCTTCATGAGTTTTTCGAGAAGTTCTGCAATTTCATCAAGGTTCTTGTTGCTTTCTTCAAGAGTTTTACCTTCGGGAGCAATATCTCTGTCATGGAAACAGAAATAGTCAATTGAAAGTTTGTTCATAAGTTCAAAAGCAGCATAAGCCTTGTTTTTACAGATTTCCATGGGAGTTTCTCCACCGAAATCCTTGTTCATTGTGCCTCTGCCGAACATATCAGAACCTTCTGCACACATTGTATGCCAGTAGGAAAGAGCAAATTTGAGATGTTCTCTCATTGGTTTGCCGAGAATTACTTCATCGGGATTGTAGTGACGGAAAGCAAGCATGTTTTTGCTGTCTTTACCTTCATATTTTATAACAGGTATTGTAGGAAAAAATTCCATAAAATTGCCTCCTTTATTATTTATGAAAAAATTATATCATAACTTACTTGAATCTTCTCGACAAATACTGTATACTAATAGACAAAATTAGTCATTTTATCGAAAAAGAGTTGGAAACATCTCTTGTTTTAGTCAAAATTTGTGGTAGGTGAGTGTATGTTTTATGAATCGAGACATCCTGTGAATGTGGACTATTTTTCTGTTGAGAGGGGAGAAAGCTTTTCTTTTCCATCACACATCCATTATCATTTTGAAATAATTATGCTGACAGAAGGCGAAATGACTGTAACTGTAAGCGGTAACGAATATACTCTCACACCCGATAAGGCAATTCTCGTGTTTCCCAATCAGATTCATTCACTTACTACA
>JAZRNJ010000294.1:0-6737 GCA_045648125.1 Acutalibacteraceae bacterium | reverse complement strand
GCACCGTTACTGTACATTATGGCGATTTTACTGCAGATTTTGTGGTAACAATCAGAAACAAACCTGCAAAAATCACAGCTGTAAATGCTATAGGTGCTGAGTTGAGTGTGTTGCTTTCATGGGGTATTTCCTATGAAGTTGATACAACAATTTACAGAATTTATAAGAAAACAGCAGATGGTGAATTTGCACTTATAAAAGAAATCAACGACAGACATACTCTTTCATTTGAAGATAAAGATGTCGTGGCAAATGAAACTTACTCATATTATGTTGTCGCTATTGACTCTGTAACAGGTGCTGAGAGTGACCCGTCAGAAATCGTATCATGCACGGTTATACCCGATGTTACACCACCCAGAGTTACTTCATTCACACCGGATTCAAATACATACCTTAAGGGAATGGTCAGCGGTACTATCAAAGCAGAAGATAATTTTGACGTTGTAGGTTATGAAATTCATCTTTCTTTTGATGGTGGAGCTACATACAACAAATTTATGGACATTCCTGTAAGCGGTAAATTTACTTTTGACTCATCGGAATTCAGTGATGGTTATGTATATGCACGTGCGTTTGCTTATGATAGTGCAGAAAATATGAGTGCTACAGCACTTACAAAAATGTGGTGCGTTGATAGAACAGCACCCGGAAAAGTACATGGAGTAGGTCTTGTGCAGGTTGCTCCTTCCTACGCAACGCTTAAATGGGATGATGTTGATGATAATGACATGGACCATTTCATACTGAAACAGAAAAATTCAGATGGTTCATTTACAACTATTTCATCAAGTATAGGAGATAAAGGTTATAACCTGATGTCATTGAGACCTGATACAACCTATTCTTATGTGGTAGCAGCGGTAGATAAAGCGGGTAATGTGGGTGAATATTCTGATCTGTTTACTTTCACTACACCTGCGGACAAAAGTGCTCCTGTAATCACTTATATGTCTCCCAGAGTAGAAGGCGTCAGATATAAGAATTCAATTACTTTGAATATTACTGCAGATGACGATTCAGACATCAGTAAAATTATAATTCAGTCTTCTCAGGACAATGTTGAATGGACGGATATAGCAACAAAAACATATACTTCTTACAGCCGTTCACAGTCGTATTCCTACACAGTAAATCTGTCAGGATATGAGGAAGGTTTCATCTATCTCAGACCTGTAGCCTATGACTATGCCGGTAATGAGAGTGATACATCAGAAACCGGAGCTCGTCGTAAATTTATTGTTGACAGAACAGCACCTGCTAAACCTGTAAATGTGACAGCTGTAGGTGATGACGGTTATGTTAATATTTCATGGACAAAGGGCGTTGAAGAAGACCTAGGCTTATACGAAGTATACCGTTCAACTTCACAGAATGGTCCTTTCACTCATATTGCAACACCGGATCGAAAGATTAGCTACTACGACAAAAATGTAGAAGTAGGCAAAACTTATTACTACAAAATTGCCGTAAATGACTCCTGCGGTAACTTAAGTGAATATTCTGATATTGTATCAGCAAGGGTAAATGAAGATACAGAAAAACCGGTAATTCACAGTATCAGCCCTGCAGACGGCAGTAACTTAGGTGTGGCAAGCAAAAAAGTTAATGTTCTTGCGAGTGATAACAGCATTCTGGAAAAAGTAGTTGTTGAATATAAAGAAGGTCTTTTCGGTCAGTATACTGTTCTGGGAGAATATACAGGTATTAATTCTTACTACAAAAGAACAGAGAATGATATAGACATAAGCAATCTTAATCATGGTGATAAAATTTATGTAAGAGCTTATGCCGTTGACCTTGCAGGAAATGAATCAGGATATTCAAGTGTATCTACATATACAATTGATAAAGAAGCTTCTAGTTTTGATGTTCCTGAAGTTAAATATGAAAATCATATTGCCACATTGACGTGGGAAGACAATGGCACAACTGATTTAAGCTGTTTTAAAGTTTATTATTCAGTTGATGATTCTGCGTCGTATGAATCAATAGGTTCAAGAGGCGCATCAGCTTCACACTCATATACATTCAATCAGAAAGTGGAAGGTGGACATTATTATACCTTCAAGGTTGTTGCAATAGATAGAGTGGGTAATGAGTATGTACAATTTGCTTCTATTGAAGTGCCGGTAGAAGAGGTTGTAAACAAAGCACCAAAAGCTGTTGCTTCAGTACCTGCGTATCTGGAAATTGGCGTTGAAGAATATTTTGATGCAAGAGAATCTTCTGACTCAGATGGTGGTATAGTTGAATATTTATGGGACTTCGGTGACGGAACAACATCAACCAATGCCAGAGCGGTCAAAAAATATTCAGAAGCCGGCATATACACAGTAAAACTGACTGTTACTGACGATGATGGTGTACAGTCAGAAACTACTCGTGAAATTGAAGTTGTTGAAAAAGCTGAAATAGGTACTCTGAAAATATACGTAAAAGATGACTCAGGCAACCCTGTTAGCGGAGCATGGGTTTCCATTGATTATGGTTGCGAAAATGAGTTTATGGTTTATGCGAATGCTAATGGTTTTGTTGAAGTCAGGTTAAGTAGTGGTATACATGAAATTTCATGTACAAAAGACGGTGGTTATTTGCCCGAAAGGAAAAGTGTAGTTGTTACAGCTAATACTACTAATTCTGTTTCTTTTAAGATTATAAAAGAGGACTTGGTTACTCTTAACCTGAACGTTGAAAAAATGGACCTGGATGAAATTCGTGCAGCTGGTATTGATATAGGAGATACTGATAATCAGGTTGGTTATAAAGGAACGTTTCAACTTGTATATGAAAATGACGTCTATGATGTTTCATACATAAGAACTGAATCACAAGTGATTCCTTCAACAATAAATGTTTCTAATTCGGGTGGAAACGATTATTGGATTCCCGATCCTGATTTTGATCCTGACCCATTGCCGTTCTTTACTCAAATTACTGTTATTCCCAGTGAATCAGGCAAAAAAGATATAGTGTTATTCATGACTGTGCCGGTATATGCTCGATTCCTGTCAGATTTTTATCATGTAAATTTGAGTATTCTTAATAATGCTTCTTCTGATTTCAGACTTATTAATAACAGTGTTGATCTGAGCGTTCCTGATGGACTTCATCTGATGGATGATCTGGCGGAGGGATTCGAAACAAGTAGTCATGTTGAAATTCCTGAGATTGTCGGTCAGCAGACCGAATCCCTTCACTGGGCGGTAAGAGGAGATAAGCCTGGAGAATATAATTTATCAGTAGATTTCACCGGTACTCTTGAAGGTTTCCCAATTCCAATTACAGGTAGCGATACAACAAATGAACCTATTATCGTAAGGGAAATGAAAGATAGTATTTCTATGACTGTAGAAACACCGGAATATATTTTCTTAGACCCGCCCGGATATCATGATACGGATGTTACTTCTTCAAGTGGCGAAGGCGAAACAAGCTGGTATCAGAGTCATGCGTTCTTTAACGTAGGTATGAAGAATATTTGCGATGTGCCGTTGTATTACCCTGACGTAGGCGTAACAAATAACGAAGACGAAAAATTGGTTTTAACAAATAAAGAAGGTGAGGTATATGAGAACGCCGAACTTGTTCACACGGCAACATTTGTAATAAAAGATAACGGGGAAAGAGAAAAACAAAAACTCGATTTTGAACTTCAGCAACTTGATCCGGGTGAAACTCTGATTAAATATTACATGGTCACAAATCTTGATGAAATTAATTGTGACGAGGAATCTTCGGATAATCTGTATTATCAGTTAAGAGAATATTCAAAATTACATAGCGATGGTGATGTGAATTATGACTTCATCGTGGATAATGAGATTTTTTATGACTATTATTACAGAAAACCAGCATCAGAAAAAGGGTATGTAGAACTGACCTATAGTACAACAGGAATTGGGCGTGATTTAACACACAGGTATAAATATAGTGATTCATTTTTTAATGGTAATGCTACAAAATACAGTTACGATCTTGCGTTATTGTCTTTGGGGACTGTTATGGCTGGTTTCAGTGATGTTGCGTATAATAATGCGTACACGAACAATCTTACAGAAACAAATCTTTGCAGAGCCACAAATATACTAAAAGCTTACGCTCAACTTGGTTTTACAGATGCTTATTATAATGATTATAATGTCTCGCTTGCTAATCCTGCTGATAAAGTTGCATATTCTATGGCAAGAAAATATATAAAAAATGAAAAAGGTGAAACAGATACTGTTCTTGCTGTTGTTCTTCGCGGTGCAGGATATGGGGCAGAATGGGCAAGTAACTTTGTTGTTGGTAAAGAAGGTAATTCCGAAGGCTTTGATAATGCTGCCAATCTTGCACTCGCAGGGGTAGATAATTATGTGTCTGACATGATTGCTGCCGGAGAGTTAAAAGGTGACCTTAAAATCTGGCTAATGGGTTACAGCCGTGCTGCAGCAACAGCTAATATCCTTGCTCATAATATAAACCAGATTGGTCAAATCGGCGGATACGAACTTGATATTAATAATTTCTTTGTTTATACCTTTGCAACTCCTCCCGGAGCTAATGGTGAGGGTAGAAACGATGGATCAGATACAAATATTTTCAATATAATAAGTCCTCTTGATCCGGTTCCTCACATACTACCCGAACAATGGGATTTCGGAAGATATGGTAAAACATTGTGTCTCCCGGTGCCGGCAGTTGGAGAAACTATTGAAGCTAAGTTTAATGCAAATGAAGGTATATCAGGGTTGTTTAATATAAGTCCAGTTCAACAACAAACCATTGCGCAAATACTAGGTGCATTGTTACCAACGGCAATTTCTGGTAGAGAACAATATGCGAATGATTTACAAAATGCATTATTTGATTTTATGGCATTAAAATATAGTGGCAAAGATTTGGATTTGGTCGAGATACTTTCGTACACCTTATTTAACGATATAATGAATGGTTCAAAAGCCTATTCGTATGTGCTGGGTTTAATTATTACACTTCTATCTTCACTAAGTTTTAATGTAGTTGTTGATGCGGTTGTGAATAGGTTGATTTCATCCGAACTGACGCCAGAGGTGCTTCGAATTTATTTATTGTCAGGTACATTTTTGTATATAATTGGTGGATTTAATGGGCTTGGAACTGCCCATCACCCCGAATACTATCTTGCTTGTATGGAAGCATATCAGTTTAAAACTGTTGAGGATTTTTATGAAAATGCAAAATGTAAAGCGATTGAAGTTGATAAAAATGCGGAAGTACTGGTATATGATAAAAATGGTAATCTTGTTGCCGATAATGATGCTTTAGCAACAGAAACTGCGGGCGTTCAGATTTGTATTGATGGTACCGCGAAGTACATTTTCCTTGAAAATGATGACTATGAAATTGTTTTAAAAGGCAAAGATGGAACAACAACGGACTACACAATTACAGAGTATAATGAATATGCAGAAGAAGTAAGAACAGTTAACTTCTATGATATTCCCTTTGAAGACGGCAAAACATATACACAGGAAATACACACAGATGTTCTTGATGAAAAGGTTGATTATACTTTAGATTCAGATGATACATCAATTGAATCTGATTATGACTCATTACTTACCAAAGGCGAAAAACATACAATTACTGTAATTGATGGTACTGCTTCAGAAGTGTCAGCTTATGCAGGTGAAGAAATAACTTTGTTTGCTGATTTCACAGAAGATAGTGAATTCATCAGATGGTATGCAGATTCAGATGTCAGCTTTGATGATTGTTACGATATTATCACATCCTTTGTTATGCCTGATGAAGACGTGACAATAAAAGTTATACACAGTAAATCTGAAAAGTTAGTCTCAACTACATATTCAGACGACGGTGTTGTTGCGAATAGTATACTGAATCCGGATTATTCAATAAGTGTTTCTGTTCCCAAGGGAGCTGTTCTTAATACAGGTTCAGTTCAGAATGTTGTATCAATTACTGAATTCCTTGATATAGGTAAAGAAGATACAATAACAATTGAAAGAAGTCACTCGTCAGAAAACGGAGAATTATTATCACTTGATAATTACTTGCCGAGTTTCAATTCAGCAACAATAAGTGGTGAGGTTGACGGAATAGAATATGGTTACAACATCAATGGTGTGGACACAGAGTCAGAATTCAGGATTGATGCTAAACCTCAGGATGCAGAAGCAGTTGCCGATGCATGGGAAGCTCTTATGAGTCACACAACCACAAGCGAATCAGCAGAGGATGAGAGCTATGTAATTCTTCCTGGTGAATCTTATATTCGTATTGATACAGAAAAACTTTCATTTGAAGATACGTCGGATACACTCAGAATTGATAAAATTTCAGACAGTGGCGGAATAACAGCGGAAATCAAATCGGCACTGAAACTTGAAGATGTCGGAGAACCTGAAACGAGTCAGATTGAAATTTTCCTTCAGGAAGGTACAGTCTTTGCACTGGGTGGTACGGTGACAACCCTTGATGACGATGTAACGATAACAATTTATGGTTACAGGGAGAGTGATGATATAAATGCGATTATGTCTGAAATAAGGAATTGTACAACAACAGAAGAAATAATCGAGAGACTTGTACTTTTTGCCTCAGATGCTTTAAGTGCAATTAATGGTCAGGATCTTACAGTAAATGTAGATTTCAGTCGTGGTGAAGTAAAACTCGAAGCAGCCGAAAACACCAACACGATTATAGATAAAGAAAACAAATTTATCTATGGTCTTGAAGAGGGTGTATAC
>JAZRNJ010000293.1:0-3299 GCA_045648125.1 Acutalibacteraceae bacterium | reverse complement strand
CTTCCTGGTCAACTCCTTGGCTCACAGAACGACATGGCTACGATCCGACTTCATCTATGCAATCAGGTCTTGTGGAAATCCTGATACCTTTGAAAAATCCACCCTTCACATAAGGGTAAGCACTTTTCAAAAGCCTCAGCATATATTCTCGTTCAATTGCTGTAAAGCTTCCGCCGAAAAAGGCAATTTCACCCTCATCAGACGGTGCAGTTTTTTTTGCAATTTCACAAGCTTCTTCCACATCTTTTTCCGTTGGCAGAACACTTTTGCCGGAAATACTTTTCTGGTTGCAGAAAGAACAGTTGTTAGGGCAGCCTTCATGCGGAACAAAAATACTTACATTATATTTTTTCAAAGTCCCATCAAAGCAAGAGCTTCTCTTGCAGCCTCCTGCTCAGCATTTTTCTTGGATTTGCCTTTTCCTTTGCCGATAACATTGCTGTTAAGATGAACTTCCACTTCAAATGTTTTGTTGTGGTCAGGTCCGCTTTCGCTTACAAGAACATATTCAAGCAATTCTTCAGGATTTTTCTGAATTACTTCCTGAAGTTTTGTTTTATAATCTTTGAATGAGCCTTGGTTTTTAGCGTGTTTTTCCACAAACCTGAGAACAAATTTTTTAGCTTCCTCTATGCCACCGTCAAGGTAGATTGCAGCAATAACAGCTTCAAAAGCATCAGAATTTATTGATGCTCTTTCTCTGCCACCCGTGTTTTCTTCACCTTTACCTAACTGAATATGTTCACCTAAATTGATTTCTTTTGAGAATTCAAAAAGTGCCTTTTCGCAAACTGTTGCCGCACGCAAACGTGTAAGTTCGCCCTCGGGCAAAGATGAATTTTTATAATAATATTCTGCTGTTATAAAACCGAGAACAGAGTCACCTAAAAATTCATGTCTTTCGTTGCTGTCTTTAGGCGAATGTTTTTCGTTAGCATAAGAGGAATGAGATAATGCACGGCTGAGCAAACTTTTATCTTTAAAAGTATAGCCGATTAAATTTTCAAATTCCTGCATAATTTAACCTTCCTTTTCAGTCAGAGTTAATTTTTCTATCTGTCCGCAAACGTCAGCATTGTAACATTCAATTGCCTGACGTATTGCGTTGCTGAAAGCTCTTGCATCTGATGAACCGTGAGCTTTGATAACCGGCTTTTTAACACCCATAAGAGGTGCACCGCCGAATTCTTTATAATCCAGATCTTTTTTAAGCTGACCTACTCCGCCACTTACCAAAAGATAACCGATTTTTGAAATAATATTTTTAGTGAAAACACCTTTCACTTTTTTCATCAATGCACTTGCAACACCCTCATACATTTTGAGGATTGTGTTACCTGTAAATCCGTTACAGATAACGCAGTTTGCCTTACCGAAAGGAATATCACGTGGTTCGATGTTACCGATGAAGTTGATTTCCTTCATTTCCGACAGTGCTTTATATGTTTCCTGAAGAACTTCAGGTCCTTTTGTAGGCTCAGCACCGATATTTGCAAGAGCAACTGTGGGATTTTTGAAACCGATTATATTTTTCATGTAAATTTCTGACATCTGTGCAAACTGAATAAGGTTTTCCTTGTGACATTCGATGTTAGCACCGATATCCATAACCATGAAAGGTTCTGTGTAAGATGGCATAATACTTGCAATTGCAGGACGTTTGATACCCTTTATTCTCTTCACAATAAAAGTAGCGCCCATAACAACAGCACCTGTTGAACCTGCACTTACAAATGCATCACCTTCACCGTCTGCAAGAGCTTTGAAGCCTACAGCCATTGAAGAATCGCTTTTCTCTCTGAGAACACATTTAGGGTCATCACACATGGAAATTTCGCTTTCAGCCTCAAGAATTTTCATACCGTCAAGGCTGATACCGTTTTCTTCTGCACATTTTCTGATTTTTTCGCCTTTACCTGCAAGGAGAATTTCAACCTGAAATTTATCCTGAGCTTTTCTTGCACCTTTTAATATTTCAAGAGGGGCATTATCTCCGCCCATTGCATCAACTATAACTTTCATCTGTTTCAACCCTTTCACTTATATTCTTCAAGTCCACGTTCAGCCAAAGCTTCGTATCTTAATTTTTTATCTCTTATTTTTTCATCAAGTGGTGGCAAAGCACCGAAGTTTGCACCCATAGGCTGAAAATTTTCAACCTCTTCATTTGAAATATATCTTGCCAATGCACCAATCATTGTAAGTGATGACGGCACAAACTCATCTTCACCGAGGATTTTGTTTGCAGCATTTATACCTGCAATAATTCCTGACGAAGCAGATTCCATATATCCTTCCACACCTGTAATCTGACCTGCAAAGAAAAGACCTTTTCTTTCTCTCATTTCATAAGTTGATTTCAGGAGTTTAGGTGAATTTATAAACGTATTTCTGTGCATAACACCGTAGCGTAAAAATTCAGCATTTTTAAGTGCAGGAATGAGAGAGAAAACTCTCTTCTGCTCACCGAATTTAAGGTTAGTCTGAAATCCTACAAGGTTATATGCACTACCGGGAAGATTTTCTTTTCTCAGTTGAAGAACTGCCCATGGTCTGTGACCTGTTCTCGGGTCACGGAGTCCCACCGGTTTCAGCGGTCCGAAACGCATTGTGTCCGCTCCGCGTGACGCCATAATTTCAATAGGCATACAACCCTCATACACATTTTTCTTCTTTTCAAATGTGTGCAGTTCAGCCCTCTCAGCGTTCACAAGTTCATTATAGAAAAGTTCGTACTCTTCCTTATTCATGGGACAGTTGATGTAATCACTTTCATCACCTCTGTCATATCTTGACTGACAGAAAGCACTTTCCATATCAATACTGTCACCACTGACAATAGGTGCTGCAGCATCAAAGAAGCTGAGGAAACCTCCGCAGAGTTTTTCAATTTCACCTGCAAGAGCTTCTGAAACGAGAGGTCCTGCTGCAATAATAACAATGTCATTGTCAGGTATTTCAGTAACTTCACCGTGAATTACTTCTATAAATTTATTCTGTTTTATCTTTTCCGTAACGAGAGATGAAAACCTGTCTCTGTCAACTGCCAACGCACCGCCTGCAGGAACTGCACTTTCCAGCGCACATTCCACGGTGAGAGAACCAAGCCTTTTCATTTCTTCTTTCAGCATTCCTGCTGCTGAGCCTGTGCGTAAGGCTTTGAGAGAATTTGAGCAGACAAGCTCTGCAAAATTCTCCGATTTATGGGCAGGAGAAAATTTTACCGGTTTCATTTCAACAAGTGAAACCTCAATTCCTCTTTTTGCCATCTGCCATGCACACTCAACACCTGCAAGACC
>JAZRNJ010000292.1:0-7118 GCA_045648125.1 Acutalibacteraceae bacterium | reverse complement strand
GTTGATTTTTCTCAATAATAATATTATACTAAAATCACAAAGAAAAAGCAACACTTGTTTAATAAAAAACTATTTGTTGTTTTAATCCTTTTGTATACTTCCTCAACACACATACAAAACCCACACCGTCAGCTTCCCGGTGTGGGTTTTGTAACTTAAACACCTTTTATTCTGCTAAGTGCTCCTTTTTCAAGACGCGATACCTGTGCCTGAGAAATACCTACCTCACTTGCAACTTCCATCTGCGTTTTACCTTGCATAAAACGTAGATGAAGTATTTTCTTTTCACGAGGGGACAGTTTCTTTATTTCTTCTCTCAATTCAATTTCATCAAGCCAGTTTCTGTCATCATTCTGATCTCCTATCTGATCCATAACGTAAATTGTGTCACCTCCGTCATTATAAATAGGCTCATACAGACTCACGGGTTCCACAATAGACTCGAGAGCCAGAACAACCTCTTCCTTTTTTATTCCCAACTCTTTTGCAATTTCCTCTACAGTCGGTTCCTGCCTGTTTTCAAGAGAAAGTCTTTCTTTTACCTGCATGGCATGATAAGCCGTATCCCTCATAGAACGCGAAACACGTACAGCGTTGTTGTCCCTGAGATAACGTCTGATTTCTCCTATTATCATAGGAACAGAATACGTTGAAAATCTCACCCCTAAATCAACATTGAAATTATCAATTGCTTTTATAAGACCGATACAACCAACCTGAAAAAGGTCATCAGGATTTTCTCCTCTGTTTGAAAAACGCTGAATAACAGAAAGTACAAGTTTTAAATTCCCACTTATCAGTTCATCCCTTGCTTTCATGTCTCCGTTTTTTATTCTGGCAAGTAATTCCATTTTCTCCTTTTCTTTGAGAACTTTCAGGTTTGATGTGTTAACACCGCAAATTTCAACTTTATTGAACTGCAAAAAAATCCCTCCGCAATATCTTTACAAATAGTATTGTCAGATATTGCGGAGTTTAATATTTCCGTTATATTATTTTTTTACCTTTGATATAAACACCTTTTATTTCCATGTTCTCATCAATAATGAGCAGGTCTGCATTTTTTCCTTTTTCAATAGAGCCTGTCACTTTATCCTGCGAGATTGCCTTTGCAGGATTAATTGTGCAGGATTTTACTGCATGTTTAAAAGGTATTCCGAAAGAAAGAAGATTTTTAAATTCATCAAAAATATTTGATGTGCTTGCAGCAATTGTACCGTCTGCAAGAAGCGCCTTTCCGTCACGCACATAAACTGTCTGACCGCCAAGCATATAATCTCCGTCTTCACAATCTGCAGCTTTCATTGAGTCGCTGATTACGATTGTTCTGTCTTCACCTAAAAGTTTAAATGCCATTCTGAGCGTTTCAGGTGCAACATGAAAACCATCACAGATAATTTCTGCCCTGACTGTGTCCGAGTCAAAAACAGCACCTGCTACACCCGGTACACGTGCAGAAATTCCTGTCATTGCATTAAAAAGATGAGTTGCATGAGTAATTCCGTTTTCAAAACCTTTTCTTGACTGAATACTGTCAGCTGAAGTATGCGCTGCAGAAACAGTACAGATTTTTGACACCTCTTTTGAAAAAAGATTATCTTCATCTTCTTCGGGAGCAATATCAACGAGGGATACATTACAAATATCGTTAAGTTTTTTAAATTCATCAATATCAGGTTTTCTCACATGTTCTGCTTTCTGTGCACCTTTTTTGGCAAGAGAAATGTACGGACCTTCCATATTTATACCATGTATGTAGGCTCCTTTCTCATTTCCTTTTACAAGAGAAATTGTTCTGAAAATTTCTTCAAGTTCCTCAACTGATAAAGTCATTGTTGTAGGGCAGAAAGATGTAACACCATGATTGGGAAGGTTTTCTGACATTATCTGCAAAGATTCTTCTTTTGCATCAGAGGCATCGCCGCCTTTAGTACCATGAATATGAATGTCAATAAACCCGGGAAGAATTTTAAGCCCTGTGCAGTCAACTGTTTCTGCATCATCATTTCCACAGTCAATACCAAGAATTTTTCCATCTTCTACAGACAAGTTTCCTTTTACAAATTCAAAATTTTCATTTAATATTTCAGCATTTTTTAATATCATTTTCATCACCCGAAGATATTGTAACACAATTATTTTAAAAATTAAACAATTTCTATTGATTTTTCTTTTCAACTGTGAGAAAATTAGGAAAATAAATATTTGAGGTGCAATATGAAAACTTTATATCCTCTTAAAACAAAACATAACCGTTGCTGGAGATGTTACCTCGGCGGTAAACTTATTGACGTAATGTACGGAGACGAAAATCCTGATGACGGATATTTTCCCGAAGACTGGCTTGCAAGTACAGTTGTTGCAGTCAATCCCGACAGAGAAGGTAAACCTGAATTTGAAGGTTTAAGTGTAGCCATTCTCGCTGACGGAAGTGAAAAATATCTTCGTGATTTAATCGAAGAAAATCCCGAAGCCTATCTCGGCAAAGACCACATTGAAAAATTCGGTACAAATTTAGGAGTTCTTGCAAAATTCCTTGACTCTGCAGAAAAACTCCCTGTTCAGTGTCATCCCGACAAAAAAGCTGCAAAAGATTTTTTCAATTCCGATTACGGTAAAACCGAAGCGTGGTTTATCCTTGACGGCAGAACAATTGATGGAGAAGAACCTTATATTTTAATGGGCTTTAAAGAAGGCGTTACAAAAGAAAAGTGGCGTGAACTTTTTGAAAAGCAGGATATTAAAGGCATGGACAACTGCATGCACAAAATCCGTGTAAAACCCGGTGATGTTTTCATCATTGAGGGGGGATGTCCTCATGCTATCGGTTCAGGCTGTCTTCTTCTTGAAATTCAGGAGCCTACAGACTATACAATCAGCATGGAAAAATTCAATTCACAGGGTGAGCCTAATCCCGAAGAGCTTGTTCACATGGGAATCGGTTATGACAAAATGTTTGAGTGTTTCCATTATGATAACTTTACTCCCGACGAAGTTCTTGCAAATTACAAACTCGAACCCTCTGTCGATGAAGAAAATGAAAACTATAAAATCACAACTCATATTTCTTACGAGAGAACACCTATTTTTTCTTTGAAAAGACTTGATGTTATCTCTTCTTACACAAGAGATAATGCAGAAAGACCTTCTTCTCTTTCAGTAGTTGAAGGCTCAGGCAAAATCAGATGGAATGGTGGAGAAATTGACATCACTAAAGGCGACTGTATCTTCATCCCTAAAGAAACTGTAGCATTCACAGTTGAAGGTACTGTTTCGCTTATTGAATGCTTACCACCTCAGATATAAAGGAGAATCAACATGAAAGTTATTGCTAAAAAACAAGTTATCAATAAAGCCGGTACGCCTACAGACAACTGTCATGCATCGACAGTTCTCCCTCTTGATAACGGAGAAATCCTTGCTTCATGGTTCGGAGGAACAAAAGAAGGTAAAGATGATGTAAGAATTTTTGTCAGCAAAAGAACTGATGGCATCTGGCAGACTCCCGTAAAAATTGCAGTTGACGAAGAAACTCCACATTGGAATCCTGTTCTTTTTAAACTGAATGACGGCAGAATTGCTCTTTACTTCAAATACGGAAAATCAATTGACCTTGTGTGGAAAACATATGTAGTTTATTCAGAAGATAACGGAAATACATGGACTTCTCCTATAGAACTTGTTGATGGCGACACAACAGGTGGCAGGGGCCCTGTTAAAAACAAACCTATCTACCTTGCAGACGGAACACTCCTTGCTCCTGCATCACACGAACCATCAAAAGAAACATGGGCTGCATTCTGTGATATTTCAGAAGACAACGGAAAAACTTGGGAAATGTCATCTTATGTTCCCACAGGTGAGGGTGAAGATTTTGTTCCCATGATTCAGCCTACACTCTGGCAGGATGATAAAGGCGACGTTCACATGCTTCTTCGAACATCAAAAGAAAAAGTTTTCAAATCAGATTCTTCTGACGGTGGCAGAACATGGTGCAAGGCTTACGACACAGGACTTCTCAATCCCAACAGCGGTATTGACCTTGTAAGAGACGGAGAAGAAATATTCCTTGTTTATAACCCTACAGACAAAAACTGGGGTGACAGAACACCTTTACTTCTTGCAGTTTCAAAAGATAACGGAAATTCCTGGGAAACCGTTCTTACTCTTGAAGAGGCAGAAGTGGGCAGAGAAGAAGACGTTGAATATTCTTACCCTGCAATTACTGCTCACGGAGGAAAACTTCACATTACATACACTTACAACAGGGTAAGTATTGTTTATTGGGAAGTAGAAATTATTGATTAAAAAGCAAAGTGCGGAGTGCAGAATACCACATCTGCGACGCAATTGTATAATGAAAACTTTAATTCAATCGTAGGGCGGGGGCTTGCTCCCGCCATTTGATTTTTATAAGATTTTTCGGCAGGACCAAGGCCCTGCCCTATGGTGCAAAGAACAACATCTCTATAAATTATTTATTAACTGCTGCAATTCCTCCCAAAGCACCACCAAGCATCATAAGAAGTGACATAATAATTGTTCTTACTCCTACATTGTCTGCAACTGCAAGAAGAACAAAACACACAATGACTATTACAGGCAAACTTATAATTACACCGGACAAAAGTCCCTTCTCACGTGTTTTGCGAAGTGACAGAAAAGCACCTGTAAAAGTTGACAGGAGTGATACAAAGAAAACAAGGATATTCTGCATCGACTCAGAAAGTCCCGCCTTAACAACCATAAGCGCTAAAATCAGCATCATTACAAAAAAAGATATGAGCGAAAAAATACTTCCCCACATTATTTTTTTCAGAAAAGCTGTACGAGGATTATCGTTTTCTTTTGAAGAAACTCTTCTCTTTTTATTTTTTGGCATAAAAAACACCTCCATATCAATTGATATGGAGGATTTTTCTTTGTTATGACTCAGTCTTCTTTTTTGCTCTTTTTATTTTTAGCTTCTTCGATTCTTGCCTGTTTAGCTTCATCCTGAGCTTTCTTAGCTGCTTCTCTTTCAGCCTTAAGTTTTTCTGTAGCTGTATTATTAGTCTGAACAGCCCAGCGCATAATTCTCATTTTAACTCTGTCAGCACCTGTTTCGATGATGATTGAATCTTCTTTGATTGTTACGATTCTGCCCATGATACCACCGATTGTTGTGATTTCATCACCAATCTGAAGGTTTTCACGAAGCTGCTGTTCTTCCTTCTGTCTCTTTTTCTGGGGTCTGATTGATGTGAAATACATGAGCACAAAAAGACCACCCATAATAAGGAGCATGGGAAGCATTGACTGTTTTCCGCCTTCACCATTTGCAGCGGCATTTCCGAATAAGCTGAGTGCGTTATAAAGCATTTCTATTTTCCTTTCTTTTCCAAAGTGTACTATGATAGTATAAACGAAAACTAAAATATAATCAAGTCTTTTTTAATAAATTAACAAAAAATACGGCAATCCGTAAGGACTGCCGTATTAAAAATCAAATATTTACTTACCAGTTGATTGTGTAAGTGAACTTTGTTGCAAAGGGAAGGCTTGTTGCCATCTTGTCAAAGTTGATTGTCCAGTGTGCATCGTAAGTTGCTGTAAGAACACGACCTGTTTCAGCATCAACTGTGATTGTTGCTGAACCTGAGGGATAGTTCATTGTAACATCACCTGTGATACCTTTAGCGATGCCGGGGATGTTTTCATTGATTGTTGCAGGAAGAACAACGCTGAATACTTTGGGATTGTGACCCTGACCGTGCTTAACTGTAGAAGTTTTTGCATCAGCCTTTGTTACAATTTTAATTGTATAGATTCCGTTTGCTTCTGTGCATGTAGCAGATTTAACATCATCTGCTGTAAGTTTACTTGCCCATGATTCGTTTTCAACGGGATAGTTCTTTTTGATATCTGCACCTGTGTATGTAGCTTCGCCTGTGCTGTTTGCCTGAAGTGTATCGTCAAGCCATGAGTCACCGCCGAGCATGTTATAAATACCTTTAAGGCCGTCACCGATTTTTGTGGGTTCTGCAAGATAGTTTACGATTGAGTGCTGTTTAACTGATTTTGCACCTGTCTTAACACCGTCAACTGCTTTGTTGAAATATTCAACGATTTCTTTTGTTGTTGAGGGTTTCTTTGATTCTTCTTTTGCAGGTTTGTTTTCTTTAGAAGGTTTTTCTTCTTTTTCAGTTGCTTTTTCAGCTTCTGTTTCTTCTTCTGCTGCTTCAGTTTCTTCTTCAGCTTCTGTAGCTTCTTCTGCTTCAGTTTCTTCCTCAGCTTCAGTAACTTCTTCTGCTTCTGTTTCTTCTTCAACGTCTGCATCTACGGGAGCTGCTGTTGTGATTTCGGGTTCTGTTGTTGTTTCTTCTTCACCATTGCCGCCACATGCTGCAAAAGAGAGGAGCATAATGCCTGCCATGAGAAGTGCAAGTAATTTCTTCATAATAATTCTCCTTAAAACTTTTTCTGCAAATTATCGCCTATACATTATAACTCTTTTTTAAAAAAATATCAACCCTATTTTATATTCTTTAATAAATTTTTGAATTCCCCTCTTTTTTCTTAATCAAAAATCTCCATAAAATCGCAAAAGATTTTGTGGAGATTTGAATTTAAAGCAAATGTGAAATCATTTCTTCATGTGACATAGGTGATAAATCTGCAGGAGCAATATCAAAAACAGTTTTGCAGCCTGTTTCACCTTTTTTATTGAGTTTATAAACTGCTCTTGCATACGCTACAAGAACACTTGCAGTAAATTCAGGGTTAGAATCAAGATTCAGCTTATATTCAATTACATGCTTATTCTGTTTATCAATTCCCGTAACACCGGTGCGGATAACTGAACCTCCGTGAGGAATCCCTTTGTGGTCACGGTCAAGTTCTTCCTGAGAAATGAAGTTTACAGTTGTGTCATAATCTGCAAAATACTTGGGCATTTTCTTGATTTCGTTTTCAATTCTTTCAAGGTCTGCACCTTCTTCTGCTACAACGAAACAAAGTCTTGTATGCTTTTCTCTTGTTGTAAGTTCAGGATTTTCACCTTTTCTTACTCTTTCCATTGCTTCTTCAACAGGACAGGTGTACTGTCTTGCATCAATAACACCGTCAATTCTTCTGAT
>JAZRNJ010000291.1:0-7905 GCA_045648125.1 Acutalibacteraceae bacterium | reverse complement strand
CCTGCTGCAAGGTCATCAGATGCACCTACACGAGTGAAAATACTGTCACAGATTGAAATTCTCGCTCTTCTTGCAGGAACGAAAGAACCTATCTGTGCAAGTAAAGTAATAAGTGCCACCTGTCTCATATAAGTTGATTTACCTGCCATGTTAGGACCGGTGATTATATTACAACGGTTTTCATCACTATCAAGCAATGTATCGTTAGGTACAAAAGGCTGAGAGCCGAGCATTGCTTCTACTACGGGGTGTCTGCCGTCTTCAATTTGTATTACGCCATCGCTTGAAATTTCGGGGCAGCAGTAATTTCTGCTGACTGCCACATGAGCAAGTGAACAGAGAGTATCGAGCTTTGCAATATTTTCTGCAGTTCTTTGAATACGTGCATATTCACGTGCAACGGCTTCTCTTATCTGTGTGAAAAGTTCATATTCAATTCTGACAATTTTCTCTTTTGCACCGAGAATTTTTGTTTCAAGTTCTTTAAGTTCCTGAGTAATAAATCTTTCGCTGTTTGAAAGAGTCTGTTTTCTTATGTATTCTTCAGGAACAAGTTCCTTGAAAGAGTTTGAAACTTCAATGAAGTATCCGAACACTCTGTTGTATCCGATTTTAAGTTTCTTAATGCCTGTTTTTTCCTGTTCTCTGAGAGCAATTTCGTTGATGTAGCCAACGCTGTCTTTTTCAATTGAACGTAATGCATCAAGTTCTTCATTATAACCCTCTCTTATCATTCCGCCTTCACGGACTGTCAGAGGAGGTTCATCCACAATTGCATTCAGAGTAAGAGAACATATATCTTCAAGTACATCAAGATTTTCGTAAATATTTTTAAGTTTTTCACTTTTACATGAAGAAATAAGACTTTTAACCTGAGGCAGTTTTTCACATGCAAGACCGAGAGAACGAAGTTCCTTTGCATTAGCCGTGCCGTAAACAACACGAGCCATAATTCTCTCAAAATCGTAAATTCCGTCAAGAGAATCTCTGATTTCAGAACAGAGAACACTGTTGTTATAAAGTTCTTCAACTGCTCTGTTTCTGCGGACAATTGAAGCTAAGTTGGTAAGAGGATTTTCAAGCCATCTTCTTATCATTCTTCTGCCCATTGAGCATTTTGTTTTGTCAATTACCCAAAGGAGTGTTCCTTTTTTGTCACGGCTTCTCATTGTTTCCACAAGCTCAAGATTGTTTCTTGAAGAAGCGTTAAGGAACATGAAACTTTCACCTTTGTAAAAGTCCACATTTGTTATGTTTCTGATATCGCTTTTCTGAAGTTCGCTTAAATATCTTATACATGCGCCGAAAGCACATACCGCAGTTTTTTCTTCAGAAAATTCAAAATCTTTTATATCTTTATTTAAACGCTGAGAAATTGTATCAACGCATTTTTCGAAGTTAAAGTATTCATCATCAAGTACTTCTTCCGTTGAAGAAAGAATGTCTCTGATATATTTTGAAAGTCCCTGCAAAGATTTTGCTTCACCATTGAGAATTACTTCGCTGGGTGCAAATTTGCAGAGTTCATTGACTATGGGTGAAAGAAGATTTTTATCTTCAAAACATGTAACATGCATTTCACCTGTTGAAATATCGGCAAAAACAATACCTGCTCCCTTTCCGTTACATACAACAGATGCAAGATAGTTATTTTTGCTTTCATCAAGCATATTGCTTTCAATTACAGTACCCGGTGTAAGAACTCGGGAAACATCTCTTTTTACAATACCTTTTGCAAGAGCCGGGTCTTCCATCTGTTCACAGATAGCAACCTTATATCCCTTTGCCACAAGACGTGCAAGATAGTTTTCAACACTGTGGAAAGGAACCCCACACATGGGTGCTCTTTCTTCCTGACCGCAATCACGGCCTGTAAGAACAAGTTCAAGTTCTTTCGAGGCAATTTTTGCATCCTCGAAAAACATTTCGTAAAAATCTCCCAGACGGAAAAACAAAAGTGTATCGGGATAATCTTTTTTTATCTCAAAATATTGCTTCATCATCGGTGTAAGTTCTGCCATTTTTGTTTTCCCTTCCTTTCTCTTTTTCGCACCTGACAGAACTTTATAGCTCTGTCAGGTTTTAATTAATTCAAATTAGTGGCAGTCTGAACCGCATGAAGAGCAGTTACCTGAACACTGATGCATGGGATTGCATGTTTCAGGGTCTTCACCACATGCACACATGCTGATGATACCTGTGAGGAATTTCATGAGTTCATCAAGGTCATTTCTTGCAATTTCGAAGTTTCTCATGTTTTCGTTTTCCATAACCTGTGTGTAAACTTCGTTGAATTCTTTTTCATAAGCCTGAAGTTTGCCCTGGTCTGCATCTTCACCTTTTGATGCTTCGTGGTTGTAAGACATGTGAACAAGCTGAATTTTCTGCATCAGTTCATTAAGAGCCTCATCTGCTTCGTTCTTATCTTTTGCTGCCATAAATGCCTTATAGCGAGCGTCTTCCTGAATTGCAGCACCGAGCTGTCTTGCGAGTTTTTCAAGTTCCATTGTTTTTTACTCCTTTATAATTAAAAAATTATTAACCTATTAATTCGCCCTTAACAATCCAGTTAAGAGGCTCTGTAACAAGGACATTAACAAAAGTTCCTATCACCTTTTCATCTGCGGGAAATTCAATTATAACGTTGCCTGTTGTTCTGCCTGATATCCATCCCTCGGTCTTGCTTTTTTCTTCAGCAAGAACACGGAAAATTTTTCCGTTCATCGAGGCTGTTCTCTCTGCAGCAATTGACTCCTGAAGTTTAAGCAGTTCATCAAACCATCTACCCTTTTCTTCACGAGTTACGGGGTCAGGCATTTCTGCTGCTTTTGTGTTTCTTCTTGCAGAATAGATGAATGTATAAAGTGAAGTGTATTTAACTTCTTTTATAAGACTTAAAGTATCACAGAATTCCTCATAAGTTTCTCCGGGGAAGCCTACAATGATATCACTTGTAATTGATAAATCAGGCATTACCTTACGTGCATATTCAATAAGTGACAGATATTTTTCTCTGTCGTAATGTCTGTTCATTTCTTTGAGGACTCTGTCGTTACCGCACTGAACGGGAAGATGAAGATGCTTTGCAACTTTATCACATTCTGCCATTGCATCGAGAAGTTCATGAGTGCAGTCTCTCGGATGTGAAGTCATGAAACGGATTGTGAAATCCCCTTCAATATCGTTTATCATTCTGAGAAGTTTTGCAAAGTTTATGTCTTCTTCAAGACCTTTACCGTAGGAATTGACATTCTGTCCGAGTAATGTGATATCCTTGAAACCTAAAGACACAAGATGCCTTGCTTCTTTCATTATTTCTTCACTTTTACGGCTTCTTTCCCTGCCTCTTACATAAGGCACAACACAGTAAGAACAGAAATTGTTGCAGCCGTACATAATGGGAAGCCATGCACGGATTTTGCCGTCACGCCATACGTTATTACCCTCGGCAATTTCAAGGTTTGTGTTGTCCGTATCATAAACTCTTTTACCTGTGTTCAAGGCTCTGTAAATAAACTCAGGAAGTTTGTGAATAACATGAGTCCCGAAAACGACTGTAACAAAAGGATAACTTTTGTAAATTTTTTCTTCAATATGCTTCTGCTGAACCATACAACCACAGACACAGATAATAAGATGGGGTTTTGCCTTTTTAAGAACTTTAAGTCTGCCGATGTTGCCAAAAACTCTGTCCTCTGCATGTTCACGGATTGCACATGTATTGAGAAGGATTAAATCCGCCTCTTTTTCGTCTTCAACAAAGACATATCCCATGCTTGCTAGCATACCTTTCATTCTTTCGCCGTCAGACACATTTCCCTGACAACCAAAGGTGTGAACATAAGCTTTAGGGGCTGTTTCACCGAATCTGTAACCAAGTAAAGACCTAGCAAGAGATGAGAATTTATTCTGTTTTTCAACTTCGTTTTTCATGTTCCGACCCTCGCTACAATATTTATCCATTTTAACTTATATATTATACTATAACAAAAGAAAATGTGCAAGAGGAAAAGAAAGGTTGTAACATATCTGTAACAATAAAAATGCAGTACATTTTACTGTACTGCATTGAAATTTATTTATCAGAATTTAAGTGCTGCTATAATCTGTCTGCAGAGGAACATGAGGGCGTTTAAAAGTTTATCTGCAAAGTTTTCTTCTCCCGGTATTTCATCAATCTGCAGAGAAAAATCTCCGTTTTCGTAGATGTAAAGATCTGTTTCAAAAGTGCCGTTTTCGTCAAGTTCGAGAGTTCTCATTCCGTAAGGACCTGCTTTTGAAAACTGAAAGCCGTAAGTAAGACCTATTGTAATTCCGTCAACATCACCTGTGAAACCGTCTGTGTGGATATGTCCGAAAAATGCACCTTTAACGCCTTTTTCTTTCCACATGAGAAATTCATCTGTAGGCTCACAAGGTTCGCTTACAGTATAATTTATACCACCGTTTTTGAGTCTGTAAACTCCGTTGTCACCGAGCATTGCACCCTTGTCCCAGAAATTGCACTCCTCATAAAGATTTCCGATATCATCTGTGGGAACATGTTCAAAAACAATTGAAGAAACATTTCCTGTTTCCTTATTTTTAAACCATTCTTTCTGACCTTCCGTGAAACTTCTGCCGTTATCAAGAAGCCACAGACCGAAACCTGTTTCATCTGAACCATGCTTTTTAATTTCAAGATACTGGTCAATTCTACCCTCTGCATCGTCACTTTCGTCAACTGTAATGCAATGAGGATATGATGCAAAAATTCCAAGCCAGTCTTCATTTGAAATTTCTGCTTTATAGTCGTTGTTACCCATTGTCACAGCGTAATAAATCCCTGTTTCTTCAATGGGAGAAAAAATGTTATCTACTGCAATTTTTACGTTTTCAAGAGTTTTTTCATAGTCGCCCTCAACAAGAACGCCCTCTTTGAAGATTTCATCATCTGAAATGTCACCTGCACGACTATCTTCCACAATATCACCTGAGATCACAATGGAATCGGGCGTTGCAGGTTCAATTGCTTTTTTGATGAAATCTGCCATACCGTGTGCAGGGAAACGGTCATCCTGAGGGTCTGAAATGTGAAGAACAGTAAATTTTCCGTTTTCATCAAATTCAAAAGTTTCACTTTCTGCTCCTGCAAGGCAAGTAAAACAAGAAATCGCAAAAATCATAACGAGTACGATTGACAACAGTTTTTTCATCAGTAACACTCCTTTTATTCGCAACCAAGACGACTAATCATATATTTGTTTGCAGTCATTTCAAAGGTATCATCAAGAGGAGAAAGTTCAACTTTTCTGCCAAATTTTCTCTCAAGAGCAGCAGAAATTATAGCATCTGCAAGAACGGGATTTTTGGGAAGTAATGCACCATGGGCATAAGTTCCGAAAACATTTTTATATCTTGCACCCTCTGTGAAATCATTACCGTTGTTTCCGTTTCCTTTGAGAACTTTACCGAGAGGTTTTACGCCGTCACCAAGATAAGTTCTTCCTGCATGATTTTCAAAACCGACAATCTTCAGACCACCGAGTTCTTCACTTTCGAAACAGTAGTTACCGATAAATCTTTCTTTTTCAATTTCCGTATGCATATTGAGTGCACCTACAAGGTCATACTGTGTGCCATTTGTTGATTTACAGTAATTGCCCAGAAGTTCAAAACCTGTATCTACTGCAAAAAAAGCCTTTTCATCTTCAACTGCTTTTCTGATTTCATCGGCTTTTTCACCCATCAGGTCTTTAAGGTGCATACCCTGTTCAAAATCCTGACCTCCACCGATGAAAAACAAATCATAATCATTTGCATTCAGTTTTTCACCAACACAGACGTTTGTAACATCAGCTTTCATGCCACGCCATTCAAGACGTTTTTTTATGCAGGTTATATTTCCGCCGTCACTGAAAAGATTAAGCACATCGGGATATAAATAACAAATTTTAAGTTCTTCCATAACTCAGTTCTCCCAATAACTCTTAAGATTATAACGTTTGCTGATTTTCTCTCTGAAAGAAAGCATTGCAGAATATGTGGGCATGATAAACACATCAACATCTGCCTTGTCAATTTCTTCAAGAAGTTGGTCATCGTCTTTTATAACTTTAATTCTGTCAAGGCTTCTGCCTGCGTATTTAAGACGATTCGCCATATCATCTGCACGAAGACCACCTACATAAATCATAGGAAGTCTATCGCCTAATTCTTCAAGTTTTTCAAAATTCGCATCCCAGAGCCATGAAATATCAGTACCGTCAGAAATTCTGTCATTTACAATTGTTACAAACAAGCATTTTTCTTTGACTGTATTTGTAAGGAAATTAAGAACCTGATTACATCCTGCAGGGTTTTTAATGAGAATCATTCTCACGTTTTTACCACCGATATCGAAGTTTTCCATTCTTCCGAAACCACATTCAAATGAAGACAATGCTGTGATGATTTTATTTTCATCAATGCCCATTCCTTTTGCAACTGCTGCAGCAGAAATTGCATTATAAACATTGTAACCACCGGGAAGATTTATTCTGAGGAGTTTTTCATCTTCACTCATTTTAAGTTTAACGGTTGTACTGTCAAGGTCGCTTGACACAACTTCTGTTACATAAACTTCGGTTTCAGGCTTTTTATAACCACAGTTGGGACAAGAATATGCACCAAGATGCCCATAAGTTTTGTAATCATAGTTATATTCAGTTTTGCAATTGATGCAATACTGAGCATCTGAAACTTCAGAAACAAGTTCTTCGTAAATGGGACAGTCAACACCATAATAAATTACTTTGTTGTTTACATCCTTCACAAGAGATGTTGTAAGTGAGCAGTCGGCATTTATACACACAGTCGCATTTGGTGAATTTTCAATACCTGCTCTGATACCACCCATTGTAAGTTCAAGTTCAACAAAACGGTCAACCTGGTCACGGAAAACGTTTGTAACAATAATGTGTTTTGCATCCACATAACGGCTTACATGTCGGAAAGCCGCTTCATCACATTCGATAACTGCATATTTTTTTCTGCATTTGCCGAAAATTGTAGAATTCATTGCAAATTCATTTGTAATACCTGTAAGAAGGTTTGCGCCTGAACGGTTTGCAAAATAGCTTAACCCCGCTTCTTCGAGGCACTGTTCAACCATTCTCGAGGTCGTAGTTTTGCCGTTTGTACCTGTGATGATAATTGTGGTAACTCCTCTTGCCATAACGCCAAGAACTGAGGGACAGATTTTTACGGCAATTTTACCGGGAAGGTTTGTACCGCCTCTTTTCATCACACGGAGAATGAACTTTGTAAGTTTACATGCAATTATTGCAATAACTGCTCTGAGTTTCATATAACTTACCTCTTTTTATTATTTGTTTAATAATTTTTCACATGCTGCAAGACGTACTGAAATTGCAAGAAGTTCTGCTGCTTTTTCAAGTTCCTCAACTGTGGGGAAAGAAGGTGCAATTCTGATATTTGTATCTTTGGGGTCTTTACCATAGGGATAAGTAGCTCCTGGAGGTGTGAGAACAACACCTGCATCTTTACAGAGTTCTCCTACCCTTTTTGCAGTACCTTCAAGAACATTAAGGCTGATAAAGTAACCGCCGTTAGGATTTTTCCATTCAGCAATACCTTTGCCCTCAAGTTCTTCCTTGAAACATCTGAGAACTGCTTCAAATTTATCTTTGAGAAGGTCTGCGTGTTTTTTCATGTGATTTTTAAGTCCGTCAACATCCCCAAAATATTTAACATGACGAAGCTGATTAAGTTTATCATTACCGATTGTCTGTATTGTCATACGTTTTTTGATTGCAGTAATGTTATTATCTGATGCAGCAAGTGCTGCAACACCTGCACCGGGGAATGAAATTTTTGAAGTTGAAGTTACTTCAATGAACATATCTTCGCTGCCTTCTGCTTCTG
>JAZRNJ010000290.1:0-5985 GCA_045648125.1 Acutalibacteraceae bacterium | reverse complement strand
ACTGTACTTCGCACTTACTTGCAACACCTGATGCTACAACGTTCTTTGCAATGTATCTTGCGGCATATGCTGCACTTCTGTCAACCTTTGTGGGGTCTTTACCGCTGAATGCTCCGCCGCCGTGACGTGAATATCCGCCGTAAGTGTCAACGATAATCTTTCTGCCTGTAAGACCACTGTCACCGTGAGGTCCGCCTGTTACAAAACGTCCTGTGGGGTTAACGTAGATAATTGTGTCATCATCCATAAGGTCTTCGGGAATAATGGGTTTGATAACGTTTACAACGATATCTTTTCTTATCTGGTCAAGTGATACATCTGCACTGTGCTGAGAAGAAATAACAACTGTTTCAACTCTTACAGGCTTATCATCCTCATATTCAACTGTTACCTGAGTTTTTCCGTCAGGTCTGAGATAAGGAAGTGTACCGTCTTTTCTTACTTTTGTCAACTGCATTGCAAGTTTGTGAGCAAGTGAAATGGGAAGAGGCATAAGTTCTTCAGTTTCATTACAAGCAAACCCGAACATCATACCCTGGTCACCTGCACCGTGCTGATTCTGTTCATCGTCATTACCGTCTTTAATTTCTGCTGAATTGTCGACACCGAGAGCAATATCAGGTGACTGTTCATGAATTGCAAGAAGTACTGCACATGTGTTGCCGTCAAAACCTTTTCTTGCATCGTCATAACCGATGTCACATACTGCTTCTCTTGCGATTTTTGCAATTTCGATGTCAGCAGTTGTTGTAATTTCACCCATAATGAGAATCTGACCTGTTGTGCATGTTGTTTCACATGCAACTCTGCCGTTGGGGTCCTGAGCCATAATAGCATCAAGTACTGCGACAGAAATTCTGTCGCATATTTTATCGGGATGTCCTTCTGTTACAGATTCCGATGTAAAAAGATGTCTTGCCATATTTTTTCATACCTTTCTCAAATAAAACTAAAATAAAAATCCGCAGGGAAACCTGCGGAAATGTTTGACTTATCTTCCGGTCAAATACCGCAGGATTTAGCACCTTGCAAAATGCAGGTTGCCGAGCTTCACAGGGCCTGTTCCCTCCGCTACTCTTAATAAGAGTTATTTAATTTACATATATATTTTATTATAAAAGCAGATGTTTGTCAAGTCTTTGACAAAGGAATTCACTCTTTATTCACCGATTCTTGACACTTTTTTTATTTTATCAAGAAGAAGCAAAATTATGGGATATGCTACCACGCTGAGAATTGCACCCTTGACTATATTGAGAGATGTTGCACTTACAAGGTAAGTCATGAGGAATTCCTCTGTAATCACCTGACCTACAAAATATTTGAAATAAAGGGGTGCGATGAAATAGTTGGCTGCAGCACCTATTCCTATAAGTGCAACACAACCGATAATCGCAGAAATAAGAATTGCAACTGCCTTTTTCATTTTCTTTGAAAGTTTGTTATAACAGATAACAAATGGTACTATGTAAGCACTACCTACAATAAAATTCATAAGGTCGCCGAATCCCATTGTAGAGCCAAGTCCTTTTGTAAAAACATGGATCACGTTTTTGAGGAATTCAATAAGTACACCCGCTGCAGGACCTAAATAAATGCCACCAATAAGAGCTGCAATATCACTCAGGTCATATTTAAGAAATCCGAATGAAATAAGAGGGATTTCGAACATATACAATGCAAATGCAATTGCTGTGAGCATTGCTGCGGTTACAAGTTTGAGTACGTTTGTCTTTTTCATAATTAAAGCCTCCTGATTTTTTTGTTTAAGGCTTTCGGGGAAAAGAAAAACCCTGTGAAAATATCACAGGGCAAAAGTCTTTGCATGGCAAAACTTTCTTTCATCCGGACTGTACCGTCGGCTTCGGAATTTCACCGAATCAGCAATTACTTGCTCGTGGGCTATCGCCGAGTATTGGTAAGGAAATATTTGTTTCTCGAACAAAATTCCTTATATTATCACCAAAAACCTCGCAAGGCGATAGCCTTGCTGCATTTTTGGCTTCAATTCAAGCAATTTTGTTTTTCTACGAAACTGCGTAGCACTTTAAAATGCGAATTTGCGTGTGCAAGAAAAGACAAAAACCACTGATTACGCTGTCGCGTATCGGTGGTTTTTAACGCATTATTGTGCCGTAAATTCACATTTTAAAGAAATACTTCTTTACCAATGCTCGGCATTACCACCGGTGGGGAATTTCACCCCGCCCTGAAAGTCTGATTTTAAAATTCAAATTACATTTCTTCTATATATTTTACAATATCGCCTACAGTTTTAAAGCTTTCAAGCTCTTCATCGGGAACTTCAACTTCAAAGCAATCTTCAAGGGACATTGCAAGATCAATCAGATCAAGACTGTCTGCATCAAGGTCTTCCATCAATACAGTATCTGCTGTGATGTCATCTTCAGAGATTCCGAACTGTTCGCTGATAATACTTTTGATTTTTTCCAATGCCATAATGTTCATCCTTTCTGGAATTAATTCATGTATTAAAAATAATATAATAACATTCACTTATTTTGTCAAGGTGTTTTAAGAAACTTTTGTTTAAAAAATTTTTCATTTTTTTGATTTTTGTTGAAATCGACAAAAAATATTTATTTTTTAAAAAGTCTTGACAATTTTCGGTTACAAAACTGTAACTTTTGATTTTGCAAGTTTTATTTTTATTTCCTGCATTTAAAGATTATTTTAATTTTCAAACATTTTATTTCTGTAATCTGATTTTTCCCTTTTTCAGCAAATTAAATGACAAAAACGTGATTTTTAACGTTTTTTTGTGAGTGTGGAAAACTCTGTGGAAAATGTGGAAAAAGCCTATAAAATAAGGGGTTTTTAGATGTTTAAACAAGGTTTTCAACATTTTTAATTCTGTTTTCGCATTAAATTGTAATTTTAAAAATAAATTTTCAACAATATGTTTTTGCAAGTGGCACTGTCATTTTACATTTTTATCCTTTTAAAAATTTCATTTTATTTCTGATTTAGAATTATATTTTTGAAGTCAAGGAACAAATCGGTTACATTTTTTAAGCCAAAAAACGATTGTTATTTTTTTGTCATTTGCTTTTTTGAAGATTTTTATTGAACTTGCACAAAAATTTCAAATAACAAGTTGCAACAAAAACTTGACAAGATTTTCAAGCACAAAAAATCCCTCAGTCTGTGTTACATCAGACTGAGGGACTATGTAGCCATCAGAGACTTTTATTACTGAACTTCGTCCATAAGGAAGTTTACAACGTCACCTACTGTTGCAAATGACATAAGCACTCTGTCGGGGATTGTTACGCTGTATTTATCCTCAACCTGTGTGATGATTTCAAAAAGTTCAAATGAATTGAGACCGAAATCTGCTGTAAGAGCAGTTTCCATTGTGATTTCGGGGAGTTCTTCGTCTGTGTACTCCTCAAAGATTGCTTTAAGTTCTGCTATGAGTTTTTCTTCCATTTTTTAGTCCTCCATTATTTTTTCTTTTTATAGTTTCTCTTAATCTTCATTGATGTGGTTTTCGGGAAAGCCTCATCACGAATTTTTGTTTTTGCAATTTTCTTATATGAGGGAAGTTTCAGGTTAAGCGCCTTGATATCCTTCTTAATTTTTGACTTTGCTTCAGGCTCCATATTTTCATCAAGGAAAATTTCAGCAGCAAGTTTGTCATCGTCATCGTAAACTACAACTTCTTCAACATATCCGATTTCTTCAAGAATTTTACCTTCAAGTTCTTCTGCAGATACGTTTTTGCCGTTTGAGAGAATAATAAGGTTTTTAATTCTGCCTGTGATGAAAAGGAAACCGTCTTCATCAAGATAACCTAAGTCACCTGTCTTGAACCAACCATCATCAAAAGCTTCCTTAGTTGCTTCTTCATCGTTATAGTAACCAACCATAACGTTAGAGCCTCTGACATAAATTTCACCGATGCCCTTTTCATCAGGATTGTTGATTTTAACCTCGTTACAATCAAGAATCTGACCTACGCTACCGATTTTGTTAGCAAAGTTTCTGTTAACAGAAACAATTGGAGAACACTCTGTGATACCATAACCGTTAAGGATATTGATACCCATTGAAGTAAGTTCAAAGGCCATTTTTTCACCAAGAGGTGCACCACCGCAGACAAAAAGTTCAAGGTTTCCGCCAAGTGCTTCGTGAACTTCTGCAAAAAGTTTTCTTCTTACGTCAATGCCGAATTTAAGGAGAGTATTACTGATTTTGATACCCTTTTTGTGGATTTCATCCTTACCTTTTTCTTTTGCAGTAGCCCATACTTTTTTGTAGATAAGTTCAGCCATGAGAGGTACACAGAAAGCAGCTGTAGCACCGATTTTGCACATATCTGACTGAATATTTCTAAGGCTTGTTGTCATATAAATACGTGCTTCAAGAATAAAGGGGGCAAGTACGTTTGCAACCATACCAAATGTGTGATGAAGAGGAAGCGCAAGAACACCGCAACCCTCACCGGTAATATTTTTACATGCAGAAATTGCATTAGATGCGATGTTACGCTGAGTAAGCATAACGCCCTTGCTTTTACCTGTTGTACCTGATGTATATACAATTGCAGCAAGGTCATCAGGTTTTACATCAGCATTTTCAAAGCTCTTGTCACCTGATTCCATAAGTTTTCTGCCTTCAGCTATCATTTCATAGATTTCAGCTTTTGCAAGATAGAATTCAATTTCTGTATCAAGTTCTTTAAGTTTTTCAACAACATCTTTATAAACTTTTGAGAAAACAATTGCTTTACAACCACTGTTTGTAATGTTATAGAGCAAGTCTTCAATCGGAAGGTCTCTGTCAAGAGGAACTGCAGTATTACCACTGCCGAGAATTGCGAAATAAGAAACAATCCATTCGTAACTGTTTTCACCGATAATCGCAATCTTTTCTTTTTTAAGACCCTTTGACAGGAGGAATGTACCAAAACCTTCAATATCACTGCCGAATTGGTTATATGTTATAAAAAGGTCGTCTTTACCGGGAACAGGAATCTGGAAAACATGACTTGTGCCATGAGCTTTTACCGAATATTTGATAATATCATACACAGTGTCAGCTTCAATTGTTTTGTAAAGGGGATAGTTCTTCTTTATTTTCGCATGATTACAATAGTTTTTTGTTTTTTTCATTTTTTCTTTTACCTTTTCTTTTTACAAGTGTTATTCCATTTAAGCTTTGGATTCTGCAGCTTTCTTCTTACGCTTACGTTCAATTTCATTGAAAATTTCCTCTGTTGCAAGAGCAACCTTAGTAACTGAGAACTTACAATTCTCGGGGAAAACGTACCATGTATCTTCCATTGTATTCAGGTCGATACAGTCACGTCTCTTACCGAAACGGTAATCATATTCAATATGACATGCATACTGCATTGCAGCAGGAATTTCCATTTTCATAGGCTCGTTGTCATATTCTCTTGTAACTTCAACTTTGAAGCCGTTAAGGTCGTGGACAAGTTTACCATGACCGATGTGAACATATCCCTTGGAGTTGGGAAGGTCATTTACATCACAATCGCATTCAAAACGATATGTGCCGTCAAGAACTTCTTTTTTGACCTGTTCGCGTTCCCAATCATACCAATCGGTGGGGAATTTGAACTCAGTTGCACCTCTGTCTGCTTTAAGTTCACCGTATTCTGTGAGAGTCCATGACTTGCCGCATTCTTCACAGATTACCTGTGCACCTTTTGAAGTCATTCTGTATTCTGTTTTACAGTTGGGACACTGATAAAGAACTTTATGAAGTCCCTTAGCACGGTTTTTGTAAGGAATTTTTATTTTATTCTCATACTGCCATCTGAAATCGTCGTTATAAAGATATTCTCTGATTTTTGCATTGATTTCATCTGCTGAAGTTGTTTTAAGTTCTTCAGGCTTATAAATGCATGTCATTGTAGCTTCAACAGGCTTGATATATCTTCTTCTTGAATTCCAGAAAGGCTGATAGAGATGTCGGATCGTAGCCATGTCGTTC
>JAZRNJ010000289.1:0-7389 GCA_045648125.1 Acutalibacteraceae bacterium | reverse complement strand
GAACTCAGCCGTGAAACAATAACAACTCCCAAACTTCCTCACACACCCGGTGAAGAAGTAAGAGAAAACGAAATTCCTGCAACAGTAGGCAAAGACGGTTCATACTATTCTACAGTCTATTGCACAGAGTGTAAAGCACTTATCAGCCGTACAAAGGTTATCATCCCTGCGTTGTCAGACTGTGCAACAGTTACTCTTTCATCTGACGACATAAGTCCTGCGCCCGGAGATATTATTGATGTTACAGTATCTCTTAAAACAACTTACCCCGTATATGCTCTTCAGATGATGTTGGCATACGACAAAACTTGTTATGAACTTGTTGGTGTAACAGGCAATATTCCTTCAGGTGCAAGATTCTCATCTGTTACTGATTCAGCATCACTTATATCAGAAGCAAAAGAAGAAAATATCAGTGTAGATGCAAATCTCGGCCTTCTCAGAATCGGATACACCTGGTTGCCCAGTGAAGGTGCAACAAACGCTGTAACATTTAATAGCGACACAGCTATTGCAACACTTAAGTTTAAAGTTAAATATGGTATAGAAGGTAAGAATGGCGTAATCAAGGTTGCTCCTCAGTTTATCGTTCCCGGCACAGTGCCTTCATTCGATTCAAGACTTGCTACCTATGTAGGTAAAGGTACAACAACAATTGCTGATTCAATTGTAAACGGTCAGCTTTATGGTAACCCCATTATTGCTAATGAACTCGCACTTACAATAGGTTCAGCAGAATGTAAACATACAAACGTAGAAGTTCTTCCTGCAGTACCTGCTACATGTACAGCAAAAGGTCTTACAGCAGGTGAGAAATGTAAAGATTGTGGTGTAGTTACAGTTAATCAGTATACGACTGCAAAACTTCCTCATACAGAAGTAACAAGAGAAGAAAACAGAGTTGACGCAACTCCCACTGAGTACGGTTCTTACATTGAGGTAACTTATTGTACAGTATGTTACACGGAACTCAGCCGTAAACCAATCATAATTTCTCCAATAGGTCACATATCCGGTGCAGCTGTAGAAGAAAACATTATAGATTCAACATGTGAAACAGAAGGTTCTTACGACTCAGTAGTATATTGTACATGCTGTTCTCCCAAAGTAGAACTCAGCCGTACAACAAAAACAATTGCAAAGAAACCGCATACAGAAGTAATTATTCCTGTACGTCCTGCTACATGTACAAATACAGGTCTTACAGCAGGTAAGAAATGTTCAGTTTGTGGCGAAGTAACACTTAAACAGGAAACAGTTGAAAAACTTCCTCATACTGAAGAATCAACTGTAACACCTCCCACATGTACAGATAAAGGTTACACAACATATACATGTACAGTTTGTGGTAACGAAAGAGTAGGTGATTACGTTGACGCTAACGGTCATACACCCGGAAAATGGGTTATAACTAAAGAACCTGCAGTAGGCGTAGCAGGTGAAGAAACACTTTACTGCTCAATTTGTTACGATATAATTGAAACAAGAGAAATCCCTGCACTCACAGCATACTTCAAAGAAGTAGAAGGTTCAACAACAATTATCGACAAAGAAAACGGTTTCATCTACGGTCTTGAAGAAGGTCTCTATGACCTTGACGGTTTTGTGGATTTTGAAGGCGGTACAATCGAGTACGTTGAAACAAAAGACGGCTTCGGTACAGGTACAGTTGTAAACTTCATTGTTAACGGTGAAGTAATGGAATCATACACAGTCGTAATCTTCGGTGACCTTACAGGTGATGGCGTTGTTGATACACTCGACTCATCAAAACTTGCACAGGTTGTAAACGGTGATATCGAACTTGAAGAAGGTTCAGCAGTTGCATTTGCAGGTGATATTGCATGCGATGATGGTTGGATAGATACCTATGATCTTGTAAAGATTTATCAGGCTGCAAACTATGACATCGTAATTTCACAGGTCAAATGATTATCGTGTAAAAAAGCTCATCATGATAACGCTGAGTTTTTACGAGATGACATTTCTTTAAAAAGTGAATTTATGACACAATAATACGTTAAAAACCACCGATACGCGATAGCGTTATCGGTGGTTTTCATCTTTTGGTGTACATGCAGTTTTGCCTTGTAGTTTCACTCACTTGATTATGCAGTTAAAAGCCTCCTCTTGAAAAATGCAAGAGGAGGCGTTGAGCGTCAGCGAGACGGAGGGGATTTTTCGTTGAAATCAGTCCCATTCACAGCCTGTAACTGTGTCCATGTCAATTCCTTTTGTTTCGTGAGTTTTACGTGCAAGGAGGAAAAGTGAAAGGATAAATCCCGGCACAAGTAGGAAGAAGCAAACGGCACCCGTGTATGAGTTGCCGAGAATTGTAATAAGAGGAAGGCTTACGGCATAAGAAATTGCAACACCGATTGCTGTTACAATGAACTGTGCTGACATTGTTGATGAGCGTAAATTTGTTGGCGAAGACTCACCAATCATCATAATAATAACGTCGTTTGTTGTGTAGTAACTGCCGATACATGCACCGCAGAAAAATCCTACAAGATAGGGATTCCAAGCCATTGAAGAGCCTACAGAGAACAAAACAAAGGATAAAAGACAGTTGAATGCAGTTACGACTGCTGCAGATTTACGGCCTTTCCAGTCAGAAATAAATCCCATAATTACCTGAGCAAAAGCACATCCTACGGGGAACATGAAAAGTGCTGTTGTAACAGGTCCTGTACTTACAGCGTTGAGAACATCTTCTCCGATAGATGAAAAAAGACCGTTTTTTACAAAATTCTGTGCATATCCGTAAGAGAGAATAACCTGATAGTCAAGTGTTGCAATAAAACCTAAATTTACAAAAGCAGATGTTATGTAAAGCCAACGGAGCTGCTTATGTTTCATTGCAAATTTAAGTGCAGGAATAAGACCGCCCTGAGCATTTTCTATCGCCTTTTCAGATGCAATTTCTTCTTCGGATTTTCTCAGATGTTTAAGGCGGGAATCAATGAAGGTGTCTGTTTCTCTTGCAAAAAGAAGTGCTATAAGGCAAGTTGCAAGTCCCACTATTGCAGGAATGAAGAAAACAAGTCTCCATTCTGATGCCTCATTCATGAGCATTCGTCTTAAAAGGGGAATAAGCATAACGCTCATGTTTGCAAAGAATTTTATTACCGAATAAATTCTTGCTCTGTGCTTTGACGGTGAGGATTCCATTATGTAGACTACATGCATATCGTGAGGGATGAAAAACTGAACAAGACATGCACCTGCAAAATAAAGGAAAAGATTATCTGAAAGGAAAATAATGAGCATTGCAAAGCTCATGCCAAAAGTGTTGATAATCAGAAACATCTTTCTGCCAAGTTTATCTGCAAGCGGTCTGTAAAGAAGACCGAGCGCCTGAAAAGGTACAACTATCATTGAAAGAATGTCAAGCACACCTACCGAACTTTCACCGTGTTTTGCAAAAAGGTCGTTTGCAATTTCAGTTTTCATGAGAGTGCCTATCTGAGATGCGATTTCATCCGTTGCATAGATAAGTGCAATAATCAGCACAAGATAAACGAAATAGAGATTTCTTTTAGGACGGGACTTTTCTTTCTCCCATTTTCTTATTTCTTTTTCTTTTTTTCTCTGGATTTTACTAAGTTTTTCAGGTGTTAGTTGCTTCAAAAAAATCAATCCTTTCATTTGAAATTCATGTTGCTTATAAAATTTTGCAAAAAATAACTGTCATCTGACAAGTCAATATATTCTGCTTTTTCAGTAAAATAAGACAGGTCGTTTTTTTCAAAAACATATTTTGCAGTCCCAAGAAGAGATGAGTTATTAATGCTTTCGCATTTGTTTTTCAGTTCTTTGGGAATAAGACCTGTAATGACTGCATTCAGAATGTTCAGTTTTGAGGAAAAACCGCCTGAAATGTACATTTTTTCAATATCGTCAAAAGAGATGCCTTCGTTTTTGATAAGTGAAAGAATGGCTGAATAAACGGCAGATTTTGCAAGCTGATACTGTCTTATATCGCTTTGAGAAATGTAAACATTTTCTGCAATTTCAAATTCCTCGCATTCCATGAAACCGGTTTTATCAATTGTACTGTCAGAAATAAGAGTTGAGATTATGTCAATCAGTCCCGTACCGCAGATGCCTTTTGCAGTTGTGCTTCCGATTACTTCAATTTTTCCTTTTGAGTAAGAGAAAATTGCACCGTCTGTTGCACTCATTCCGCAGGAAATATTTGCCCCTTCAAAACAAGGACCTGCAGCAGCAGAAGTGGAGATAATTTTTTTCTTGGAATAAAGTATAATTTCAGCATTTGTGCCAAGGTCAACAAGTAAATTGTATTTTCCTTCTGACGGCATTTCAGTAAAATTCAGTCCTGCAACCAAATCTGCACCAACAAAAGATGAAATTGAGGGAAGAAGTATTGCTTCTTTGATTTTTTCTGTTTTTAAAATTCTGCTTTCAAGGAAAACAGGGGAATAGGGTGCTGTGCCAATTGAAGACGGATTAACACCTGCAAAAATGTGGAGCATTGTTGTATTACCTGAAATATACATTCTGTCAGCTTCAGAAAAACCGAAATCTTTAATCATTCCACGAGTTTCTTCAAGAAGAATTTTCTGAATTTCACTTACACCATTTTGAGTGCAATATTCAATTCTCGACATTACATCTGCACCGAAAATACGCTGAGGATTTGTACGTGTGACCACTTTTACGATTTTCTTTTTATCAAGTGACACCAAAGCCATCGCAAGTGTTGTTGTGCCGATGTCAAGAACAAAGCACATGTTTTCTGTGGTTTTGCCTGTTTCATCAGCACCTGAAACAGAAAGAATTTCACATTCTTCCTGCAGAAAAACTTCAACATCACTTGTAATTCTGTACTGGCAGGAAAGTTCACTTTTTCCGTTTATAACAACAATACATTTTTTACAAGCGCCTTTACCGCCACAGGGATGTTTTTGTCTCAGGTTGTTTTTTATTAAAATGTCAGAGAGTTTTTCGCCATTTTCTGCGAAAAAGATTTCGCCGTCAATTTTAATTCTGTGCATAATTTTCGTCCTTGTTATATTTGAAATAATTGTATCATAAGTAAAGATGAAAATAAATAGAAAAATTTTTGTATTATAAGTTTTTTGAAAAAATCAAGTAAAATATTGTATTTTTATTTCCATAGTGATACAATAAATTTGTATATTTCAATTCATGAAAAGAGGTAATGAAATGAAGAATAAAACTTTGTTGAAACTCATGGCAATATTTTTAGTTGTTTCCACCTTTTTAAACTGCTTTTCTATCTGCATCAGTGCACGTCCTGTAGAAATAGGAGGAGGTGCTGAAAGCATTAACCCTGTTGAATTCAGACAGGAAACTGATTCAATTGGCAACACAAGAGTTGGTACAAATCTTGTGGCAACAATTATCAGTTCCAGTTACAGAGTTGAAATCAACACAATTTCAGCAGAAGTTCTCTTCCTTGAACCGGGAGATACTTCAACTGTAATAGTATCATATCAGTCAGGTGCAATTGTTACAGGCGAAACAAAATTCGCTGTAACAGGTGATATTTATACAAAAACAAACTCAGTTGTCAGATATACTGTAAACTACGATATCCTCGACAGATTTGGTAAAACTATCTGGAAAAACCTTACAGGGTATGCATACGGAGTTGTTTCAGGTTCAGAAGAAGTAACATGTGCAATCGGTACAGAACCGGGTATGCCTGGTGACCTCGATGATGGTGCTCGTTTTACATCTATTGATAAATTAAACTCATGTTATGTTCAGGTAGAATCAGCTGAATTGCTTTATACTTTGAAAACACAGCATCTATATTTTACTTTCAGAGAGAGGACAACCGAAACTGCTGTAGTTTCAGGTAATGCTCCTTCAACGCTCAGAACATATCCTGTTGATTGGCCTACAGTCAATTGGTATAGACAGGAAAACGAAGGTACATGGCTTATGTGGACAAAACCTGAGTCAGGCTATTACAACTTTACTGTTGATATGAACGCTAATGATGAAAAATGGGAAGATCAGTCAAACACAGTTGTAAGTACAGAAATGTATTACCTTGATGATTGGGACAGAATGAATGTAAGAACAATGATCGAAAGAGTTCTTGGTACAAACGGAGCTTTTGTTGACGGTTTCTACGTTCAGAAGGATAAATACACAAAAGAATCATGGGATAATTTCCCCTCAGCTCTTGATATGGCAAACCAGGTAATGTATGCAGTGCCCGGTGCAAACTATGGTTTTAAAGTTGCTTGTCAGAATGGTGCAAAAGCTGACGATAATCTTATTTCTGCTTTTAACAATCTTATTGAAGGTCCTTGTGATTGGACATCACATAAAGATCCTGTTGAGGGTGAACAGTCATCTTGTGGTAGTGGCGGTACAATGATTTACACTTGTATCTGTGGTAAAACAAAGACAGAATCAACAAGTGCATCAGAATGTATTCCTTCAGATGAATGGACAGTAATCTATGAAGCTACATGTACAAACAAAGGTGAAGAAGCACAACTTTGTATAATTTGTTCAACCCCCGTAAATGTTCGTGAAATTGAACCTATGGGTCATAATTATGAAAAAACAATTGTTCCTCCTGAATGTGAAAAAGAAGGTTACACAATCTATTCTTGTATAAGATGTGGTTTTACTTATAATGATGATTGTGTTGATGCAACTGGTCATACTCCGGGTGAAGTTGTAACTGAAAATGTAATTGAAGCTACATGTACAAGAGAAGGCTCCATAGATTTGGTTACTTACTGTACAGTCTGTGAATCTGAATTAAAAAGAGAAAAAGAAAAAACAGACCTTATTCCTCACGTAGAAGGAGACTGGATTTTAATTAAAGAACCTGCAGTGCGTGAACCCGGTATAAGAGCACTGTGTTGTAAAGTTTGTAATGGTCAGCTGGGTATAACAGAAGAAATTCCGGCACTCAGTAACGACACACCAGCTGAATACTTTGAATACGTAATTGAAAACGGTGAAGTTACAATTACAGATTGCGATGAGTCAGCAAGCGGAGACTTTGTAATCCCGTCTACTATTGAAGGATACCCGGTGACAACAATTGGAGATTGGGCGTTTGAATACTGTGGCAACTTGACGAGCGTAGTTATTCCAGCCGGAGTTACTTCTATTGGGTATGGTGCATTTCACGAGTGTGCCAGCTTAACAAGTATCAGCATTCCTGACAGTGTTACTTCCGTTGAAGGTGAAGCATTTAAAGCATGTATCGGTTTAACAAGCATTATAATCCCTGATGGCGTTACTTATATTGGAGAAGAAGCATTCTATGATTGTGCCAACTTAACGAGCATCGACATACCTGCTGGGGTTACATCTATTGGGACTGGTACATTTTCCGAGTGTGCCAGCTTAATGAGCAAAGTCGGA
>JAZRNJ010000288.1:0-1869 GCA_045648125.1 Acutalibacteraceae bacterium | reverse complement strand
TATCACCTTACTCACAGTGTGCTTTCTCCCATTCAGATAAAATAATCTTTTCTTTCTTACAAAATTCTGTTAATGCTTCTTCTGTAGCAAATACAACCTTTTCTTCTGTTGTTGTATTATAAACTACAAATTCATTTTTCTCATCTTCATCAGACATATTGTAAATGCAGTGAAAAGCAACAAATTCTTTTCCGTCTGATGCATACTTTTTAACTGCTTCCCATTCTTCAATAATATATTTTCGTTCTTTTGTTTCATTACCATCAGGATAATAATAAATACTTTTCATATTGTCATCCAGACATTCAATATAACAACCTTTATGAATTTCTGTTACAACAGTATGAAATGTATCGTCACCTGTAAAAATATCTATTACACCGATAACAATGAAAACTATAAAAACTGCGAAAATTATTTTTAAAAAAGTTTTTATTATCTTTTTCATATTTTCTCTCCTTGTTTTGCAAAACAATTATACATTTACAATTTTTATCTGTCAATATTACTGCACCATTTTAACTTTTAGTTTGACAATATTTCCATATTGTATTAAAATATTTTCATAAAATAGAAAGAGGTGTTTTTATGGCTTCAATTACAAAAATTATTGCAACCATTCTTTCTTTTCTGCAGTTTATTTTCTGCGGAATAAGTTACGGTGATTTCGGAGAAATTGTAACTCCCGAAGAAGAAAAAACAGAAATTGTAAATAACATTGATGGTGACACAAACATGGCTCAGTCAATTAAATTTGCAAACGAAGTTAAAAATCAGGCTCAGGCAAAATATACAAATCCTGAGAGAACTGCTTTTGAAATGAAAAACAGTAACATGATTTTAACTCACTCTCTCACAAAAAACAATTCTGCAACTCTTACAGACCCTGAGGAAAATGTTTATGTTGCAGACAGTTTTGACACATATTTTGTTGATGCAAGCGGTAAAACATATTATTCCTCTGATTCGTCAGACATTGGCAGAGTTAATGTAATAAGACTGGGTGAATATTATTATGACTGTCACGTCAGAGATTTTGACGGAAAATCTGACCTTTTCAAAGTTGACAAAACTTATCATCTTTACGGTGACAGAATTTATAATCAGTTTACTCTTATGGCTGAAGAACCCACTATTGACCTGATGGAATTCGGAAGTATCATAAAAATCCCTGCAGATACCGTCTCTTCATTCATTGCAAAGGATGATGGTGGTGTTTATCCCAATACAACAGGCGAAACTCCCACTCTCCACTATGTTGCATTTGACATCAAAAATGTGGGTATTTTAGGCTTTATCATTCCTTCAGACGGTTCTACAAAAAATGTTTCTCTCACTCTTGAGGATGGTTACTATGTCTTTAAACAGGTTGCAAATTACGCATCAAGAACAGGCATCAACAAATATGATGAAACAGGCTCACAGCCTCTTAACAACGTTACTTTCGGTACAAGAATTTACACGGACAAAACTCATTCATTTGAGGGAATTGAAAAGGAAGCATATCTTGAAAGAAATCCTCTTTCAGGCATTACTGTAGAAACCAATGATTCAGGTGCAAGATTCCTCGGTTACGATGCTCTCAGAGGTGCTTACACCTTCACAATGAACGGTACAGACTTCACAACTGCTTACAACAACCCTGAATGGCAGTTCAAAGCACCTATCACAATTACATCAGACAACAACGACAGAACTTTTTATGTAAGGATGTTCGGCACAAACGGATGCCTTGAAGCGGGTGCAATTCTTGACGATAAAAACACTCTCGTTCCAATTAATGTTGAGGTCTGCAAAAACTTCCAGGGTGACGGTGGTGAACCTTTCTACAGCGCTAAGGACTATCAGTACGGTGACAGTTTCTTCCCT
>JAZRNJ010000287.1:0-2372 GCA_045648125.1 Acutalibacteraceae bacterium | reverse complement strand
GTCGTGGTTCATCTTAACGATAGCGTCACCCTTCTTTGAGTAAGAAGCAGTAGCTGCATCCTTCATGTACTTAATAGCATCTTCAGCAGGAATAATGTTTGCAAGCTTAAAGAATGCTGACTGAAGTACAGTGTTGATTCTGTTGCCAAGACCGATTTCCTTACCAATCTTAACACCGTCAATTGTGTAGAACTGAATGTTGTTATCAGCGATGTACTTCTTAACCTGTCCGGGGAGGTGTGCGTCTAATTCTTCTGCATTCCATGAGCAGTTAAGTAAGAATACGCCACCCGGCTTAACATCCTGTACCATATCGTACTGTCTTACGTATGATGCCTTATGACATGCAACGAAGTCAGCTTTGTTGATAAGGTATGTTGATGTAATCTTAGCATTACCAAAACGTAAGTGAGATACAGTAAGACCACCTGACTTCTTTGAGTCATAGTCAAAGTAAGCCTGAACGTTCATGTCTGTATGGTCACCGATAATCTTTACAGAGTTCTTGTTAGCACCAACAGTACCGTCAGCACCAAGACCCCAGAACTTACAGCTTGTGATACCCTCGGGAGTAGTATCCGGATTTTCTGTAATTTCCAATGAAAGATTTGTAACGTCATCCACAATACCGATTGTGAACTGTTTCTTTTCTTCGTTCTTGAATGCAGCAATAATCTGAGCAGGAGTTGTATCCTTTGAACCAAGACCGTAACGTCCGCCGAAAATCTTAGCATCCTTGAATTTAGATTCAGCTAAAGCAGCAACTACATCGAGGTATAACGGCTCGCCAACTGAACCTGATTCCTTTGTTCTGTCTAAAACAACAATCTTCTTAGCAGTAGCAGGAATAGCATCTACAAAGTGTGAAACTGAGAACGGACGGTAAAGTCTAACCTTTACAAGACCAACCTTTTCACCCTTAGCTGTCATGTAATCAACAGTTTCCTGGATTGTATCACATGCAGAACCCATAGCAACGATAACAGTTTCAGCATCAGCTGCACCGTAGTAGTTGAAGAGTTTGTAATCTGAACCGATCTTAGCATTAACCTTGTCCATGTAAGACTGGCAGATTTCAGGAACTGCAAGATAGAATTTGTTTGAAGCTTCTTTTGCCTGGAAGAATACGTCGGGGTTCTGAGCTGTACCTCTCTGAGCAGGATGCTCAGGATTTAATGATGAACGACGGAAGTCTGCGATTGCATCCCAGTCAACCATCTCAGCCAAATCAGCGTAATCCCAGCAAGCAACCTTCTGGTATTCGTGTGATGTTCTGAAACCATCAAAGAAATGAAGGAACGGAACACGAGCTTTAATTGTTGTAAGATGTGCGATTGCACCGAGGTCCATAGCTTCCTGCGGGTTTGTTGATGCAAGCATAGCAAAACCTGTCTGACGGCAAGCCATAACGTCCTGATGGTCACCGAAGATTGAAAGTGCGTGTGAAGCAAGTGCACGAGCTGATACGTTAAATACGCAAGGCAAAAGCTCACCGGCAATCTTATACATATTCGGGATCATAAGAAGTAGACCCTGTGAAGCTGTGTAAGTTGTTGTAAGTGCACCGGCTGTAAGTGAACCGTGAACTGTACCTGCAGCACCAGCTTCTGACTGCATTTCTGTTACCTGAACGGTACGGCCGAAGATGTTTGTCTGACCTGCAGCTGACCATTTGTCTGTAATCTCCGCCATGTTTGATGACGGTGTGATGGGGTAGATGGCAGCAACGTCTGTAAACGCATATGAAGCATATGCTGCAGCGGTGTTACCATCCATGGTTTTCATTTTTCTTCCCATTGGATTTCCTCCTCCTTTTATTCTCGTAAGCAGGTGTAAACCTTGCTTACTTGTATGGAATAATTTTGATAAAATCATACATATTAAATAATACCACTAATTCACTATAAAATCAATAGGAAAATTACTTTTTGTTAAAAAATAGTCAAATTTTATAAAATATTGGTTTATATTGCCTCGGATTGTGCAAGAATATATTAAGAAAACTCCTAAAAATCACAAAAGTACATACTAAAATAAGGGAGTTGGATTTATGAATAAAGTTGAAATAAGCGGTGTTAACACATCTACTCTGCCTGTTTTGTCAAGGAGAGAGAAGGAAGAGCTATTTAAAAAAATCAAAACAGGTGACAATCTCGCAAGGGATATTTTTATAAAAGGGAATTTAAGGCTTGTTTTAAGTGTGATACAAAGATTTTCTGGTCGTGGCGAAAATCCTGATGATTTATTCCAGGTCGGGTGTATCGGGCTTATAAAAGCAATAGATAACTTCGACACAGAACTAAATGTGCAGTTTTAGACATACGCAGTTCCAATGATTATTGGTGAAATAAGGCGGTATATAAGAGATAACA